>JAKSMH010000234.1 GCA_024400715.1 Bacteroidales bacterium
CTTTTATGACACGCACGAATTCCGTAACATTCATTGTCTTTGGCATAATGGCTAAGATATGAATGTGATTGGAGATGCCGCCCACTGCGAGTGGGATTCCTCCTACATTGCTGATGCTGCCGCCTATATACTTGAAGACTGTGGGCAAGTCTTCTATGCGTATGCGTATCCGTGTCTTCTTGACGTGGAAGACGATGTGCAGGTTCAGTTTCGTGTATGTGTTTGCCATGATTGATATGGTTATTCTGTTCTGAAGAGCAGTGACTCATGTCGACTGCTTACGCTATGTCACCCCTACGGGGTTAGGTCAAAGTCCCGTAGGGACGACATCTATTGAGCAGTCGACGTGAGTCACTGCTATTTACACGCCCATCATACTACCTCCACTATCACTCCGCTGCCAATGACGTATGGCTCCGTCTCATGATAGATGACGCCAAACTGCCCTGGTGCAACACCCGAAATGGCGACATCAGAAATGATGTCAACTCCTCTGTCGGTGAGATGTATCGTGCCCAAAGTGAATTCCGGCTGATGACGAATCTTGAAACGCACGCGCTGACCTTCCGAAAAACTCAATGTCGGATTCATCAACAGCATGTCGCTGAGCGGAATAAGTGTCGTGTATTGCGCAATCGGGTCGTAGCCTTGCGACACATAAACGATGTTGTTCGGAATGTCTTTCTTCCCCACAAACCAAGGTCCGCCGCCCAAGCCAAGGCCTTTCCTTTGGCCAATGGTATGGAACCAAAAGCCCTTGTGACGGCCAAGTTTCTTGCCCGTTTCCAACTCGACGATATCACCCGGCATTTCACCCAAATATTCACGGATATAATCGTTGTAGTTGATTTTTCCCAAGAAGCAAATTCCCTGACTATCATGCCTTTCTGCACTCGGCAACTTATACTGAGCCGCCAAACGGCGCACTTCGGGTTTCACGATGTCGCCAATAGGGAAAATCACTTTTGAGAGTTGCGCGTATGTGATGCGGCCCAAGAAATAGGTCTGGTCCTTGAAAGTATCGGCAGCCGTTCCCAGCCAAAAGCCTTGCTCGTTTTCCCACGAGCGGGCATAGTGTCCCGTGGCAATCTTATCGAAATTATGACCTTCCTTTTCTTCGAAGGCACCCAACTTAATCCAGCGGTTGCACATCACATCGGGATTGGGCGTCAGGCCTTTGCGCACCATCTCCATGGTGTATTTCCCGACGGTCTCGAAATACTCGTGCTGCAAGTCGACAATATCGAATTTACAACCGTATTTCTTTGCAATATAAGTAGTTATCTCAATATCTTCTTCCGATGGGCAGCTCGACAAATCCTCCTTGCCTTCCATGCCGATCTTAATGTAGAAAATGTGCGGGTCGTAGCCCTGCTCCTTGAGGATAGGCACTACCACCGAACTATCTACGCCACCCGAAACCAATGCTGCTATATTCATTTGTCACCATATTTTTTCCAATCAAAAATTCTCACTTCTTCTGCTATCTTTTCCTTCACCGTTTCCCAATCAACATTATTGAACATTTTGGGAGTTTCTTGATTCTCAGCATCTTCAAAATATGTCAAAGCCATTCGTGTTCTGAACATCGAATATTGAGGATATTTTTGTGTATAAAAGCCAAGAATTTCGGCGAAGGAATAATGTTGCAAAAGGAAATACAAATCAATGAAATCTTTTTTTGAGCCTCTTCCTTCTATCGCACTGATTTTCATTGCGGCGATGTCTTTGGGCGAAGCCAAACACAAACTGTCCTCAAAAATTGCATCGTCAATCCACGGATAGTGTGAATAATTGACAAAATCCACCTTAATTCCGTCTATCACAAACGATTTGATGAGTTTTGTGGTTTTCTGACCTTGCACTTTTCCTAATTGCTCCAGAATGTCAATAAACGCAAAGTCTTCTTCAGGAATATCGCCAAACAAATCTAAATCCACGGACGAGCGATGTCCATATTGTAATGCCAGCGATGTGCCACCCACCAAACGACAGTTTTCCAACAACGGAGCTGTCATCAGATGTTTCAAGAGTTCCAAGGTGTGGGGTGCGATTGTGCAATATGATAACATCTGTAGTCCTCCTTTTTTGTGTCAGAAATGAAGCATAAAAACGACAGCGCGACAGGGTCTAAGGTCCTAAAATTCATTGCGTATGCAACGATTTTGTCTATTCCAAAATGATTTTCGATAATGAACCAATCTTTCATGCTGCCATATTCGAGCACACGCTGAATAATCCATGAGGCACTTCTGTCAATGTCAAAATGCTGGGTGTCAATATCCCAAAACAGATATTGATTTAAGCCATATAGATTTGAACTCTGTGCCATTTGCATGAAATTTCTTGCAAAATTACGCAGATTTTCAGAACAATGAAATGTTGATGCAGAGAAATTAATTTTGTATGGACTCACTGCGTGCGTCCATAAACGTGAAAAACACAAAAAACCAAATTGACGATTTCCAAATTGCTCAAATACCTTAGTGCTCTATTCTTTTTATTGTTTTTGCCGGAACACCAGCCACCACAGTATAAGGTTCAACATTTTTCGTAATCACCGAACCTGCTCCAACATAAGCATGAGTACCTATGACTTCGACTTTTGCACTAATAGAATTTGCTCCTATTCCAATAAAAACATAATCTTCGATTTTTGTATATGCTCCAATGATACAACCTGCTGCAAAATAACAATGTTTTCCAATCTCAACTGTATGAGTAACAGATGTGTTATAGCTAAAAACAGTATTCTCTCCAACAATGACGTCGGGATGGATAATTGCGTTCATGTGGACGACAACACCCTGTCCTAACGTTGCATATTGTGATACATTTGCAGAAGGATGTACCATTGTGGGGATATTCCCATTTTTTGCCATGATTCGATTGAAAATATCAGCCCTTACACTATTGTTACCTTGAGACAATGCAAAATTCAATCCTGCCAAAGTATCTTGCTTAAGCAAATCTTCAAAGCAACCCAAGATGGGATAGCCATACTCTGTCAAACCATCTTTGTCATGGTTATAATGGTATAAGCCTTTTACAACATACCCACATGCTTCTGCCAAATCAATGTAAACGGGAGTGTTGTGACCTGTTCCTAATACATAAATACTTTCTTTCATTTTAGTATTCATTTTTTATTACCCCCACA
>JAKSMH010000235.1 GCA_024400715.1 Bacteroidales bacterium
TCTGAGATACACAACAAAAGGAGGGGTGGCCGAAGGCCGGGGTGGTTATGTCGGCTTGATCTGTGATCTGGGATTTGTGATTTGTGATTTGTAGCGACGCGGTGCACCACGACAATTCCCCTCCTTTGTTGTGTAGTTCAATGGATTGAAATATGTAAAGTAGTCTGAGATACACAACAAAAGGAGGGGTGGCCGAAGGCCGGGGTGGTTATGTCGGCGTGATCTGTGATCTGTGATTTGTGATTTGTGATTTGTAGCGACGCGGTGCACCACGTCGCTACTATTTAAAAGGATAATTCCATTTTATTTTTGAAATATTTTTTGTATTTTTGCACGCTGAAACGAAATATGTGCAAAATATGAATAACGACCAAGTGACAGAATCTGTGTTGGCGGTGGCTGAAAAGCTGTTCGGCCACTATGGTATTGAGAAAACGTCTATGGACGATATCGCGAAGGCCGCCCATAAGTCAAAACGTTCCCTATATAATTATTTCACGGGGAAGGAGGATATTTTCCGAAAAGTCCTGATTCGTGAGATTGATGGTATTAGGAATAGCGCCAGCGAGATTTTGGACAAAAACCTCAGAAAGTGTCCCTGTTCGCTCTTGAAGGCCTATCTGTTGCTGCGGCCGGAACTGATACGTGGGGCGTTGGCGTTTTGTCAGGTGCTGAAAACCAAATTTCAGGACGAGATGGCATATCAGTTGCTAAATGTCAATGAAATCGTTCAAGAATTTAATCGCTGGGAACATTCGCTGTTTCAGCGTATTTGTGAGTTTTACGTTCGAAAGGAGTTCAATGCGTACGAGTCGGCTCATTTTGCGTTGGCGTATGCCGATATGATGCAAATGGCGTTGCAGGGTATGAATTATGCTTTCTTCGTGGAAGACAAATATGAGCAATATAAGGTCTCTTATACGCATTTGGTAAATGTCATTATAAGTAGTGTGGAAAACAAACTTGACACGAAAAAAGAAAAAATCGGCGTGTCGTTATTAAAAATCAATAGAAAATCTAAAAAGTAAAAATATGAAAAGAAACATTTTGTGTTTATTGCTAATGGTGGCAATGGTTTGTGCGTCGTGCAATAAGGAAGTGAAAAAAGCTTCCGGGGATTATAGCTTTAAAATGTCCGGGAAAGTGGATTTTACCGATGCGGAAGGCAATACGGCTTTTATTTTCTACTCAGAACGGGGTCAAATGAACATTTTGGCCGACAAAAAGGGCAATGAAGGCGATATTATCGTGACTTTCAATACGATGAACGGAAGCAATTATTCCTGTACCGGAAAAATCAAGGGGGATTCCATTTTCTTTGACTCCCACGAATATTTTACCAAGTTCAGTACAGCCGATACGGCATTAAATTCCTTGCAGATTGGTAAATTATATAGAATAACCGCATCGGGCAAGGGTATTATCAATGACAATATGATTATTGCCGAAGAAAGTTGGACGGGCGTTAGGGAAGATGGCGAGGGAACTTCTATGAAAGCGGAAAAAATATCCGTATTGGCTGAAAAGAATTAAAAAAAGATACTATGATGAAAAATAAATGCTTTTTTTATGTCAAAAATAGAAGAAAAACAGTGGTTTCTGCATTATTGATGCTTTTCATAACCATTTTGATGTTTTCTTCTTGCAAGCGTGAAGGCAAGGCAGACAAAGTTACCCCCATCAAGGTGGAAATCGTAACGATTGACACCATTCGTAGCGGAATGGTGCGTACCTACGTGGGCGAAATCGAGGAAAGCGTGTCCTTGGCATTGTCCTTTGCTACAGGCGGAAAAGTAGAAAAGGTGATGGTGCATGAAGGCGATTATGTAAAAGAAGGGCAGTTGTTGGTGTCCGTGAATAAGGCCAATGCGCAAAATGCATATAATTCGGCAAAGGCACAGCTGGAGCAAGCCGAAGACGCCTATCGCCGTTTGAAGCAGGTGTATGAGAAAGGCAGTCTGGCGGAAGTGAAGTGGGTGGAAATGCTGACCAATTTGGAAAAGGCACGTTCTTTGGAACAAATCGCTCAAAAACAGCTGAATGATTGTGAATTGTATGCTCCAGCTTCCGGAGTCGTGGGCAAATGCAACGCCACTGTCGGTGCGGCACTACTGCCTGGCGAACCTGCCGTGACGCTTTTGGGTGTCAACCAGGTGTCGGTGGTGTTTGCCGTTCCGGAAAACGAAGTGTCGGCGGTGCCCATTGGCCGCGAAACAGAAATCGTGGTGCCAGCGTTAAACGATTTGGTGCTGAAAGGGAAGGTGTCGGAAAAGAGTATCGCGTCGAATCCTGTGGCACATAGCTACCAAGTGAAGATTGATTTGCCCAATGCCAACCGAAAACTACTGCCGGGAATGGTCTGCAAAGTGTATTTTTCACAGTCTAATGAGGCTGGTTTCGTCATTCCTGCTAATTGCGTCCAAACCCGTCCGGAGGGCCTGAGTATATGGCTCGTGAAAAACGGAAAGCCCGAACGCCGCATTATCGAGGCTTCGGAATACGTGGTGAATGGTGTTTTGGTGACCAAGGGACTTTACCAAGACGACACCTTGATTGTGGCTGGGCAGCAAAAGTTGTTCACGGGTGCCGAAATCGTCATTGCCGAATAATATTAATGGTAACGGAAATTGTTGCCGCGTTTTCAATAAATTTGAACAGCTAAAAACTTTATCAAGTGTCTAAAAAAACAAATCATATACAGTCCGCTATGCGCTATCATAAGATAATCTTTTTGATAGTGTCGTGTTTGGTGGTGTTGGGTTTTTATAGTATGACGAAGATGAACAAGGACGAATTTCCGCAGTTCACCATTCGTCAGGGTGTTGTTGCCGCCATTTATCCTGGGGCGTCGGCAACGGAAGTTGAGGAGCAGGTGACCAAGCCGTTGGAGGATTTTCTTTTTACCTACGATGAAATCGATAAGGAGAAAACGCGTTCCGTTTCCGAAAACGGAATCGTCTATATTTTTGCCGAACTTCGTGTTACGGTAAAAGACAAGGATGAGGTTTGGTCGAAAATCAGGCACGGATTGGCCTTGTTTAAAAAGACCTCTCTGCCCGCCGGTGTTTTGGAAGTGGTGGTGGTGGATGACTTTGGCAATACATCGTCAATGCTGTTGGCGGTGGAGTCGCCCGATCGTACCCCTCGTGAACTGGAGAA
>JAKSMH010000236.1 GCA_024400715.1 Bacteroidales bacterium
ATGAACAATTCAGTGCGAAAAACGTTCTGTCTTATAATATTAAGGAAGTATGGTTCTTCGATAAACAGACTTCCAAGTATTATGTTCGCATTCTTGAATTGGAACCTATTCTGGAATATGAACGTCCAACGACCAATAGTGGCAACTACGATGAGGAAAATGCGGATGAAGAAGATGTTCGAGCTCAAAAAACAAAAAGACGTATTGGCCACATTTACTATGAAGAACTCAGACCTTTCTTGGTAAAACAGGAAATCTTCAATGTAAAGAACAATGCCCAAAGACTTTCTTTTGACGATGCCATTACTTTCAAGAGAGATTTTAATGGATATATTTACGCAGAAGACAATGTCTATGATCGTCAGATCTCTGATTACATTGCCAATGCACGCGATCAGATGATTGAATCTGAAAGAATCACCGAGAAACTTCGTACTTACGAAAGCGACCTCTGGGAATTCTAAAAACAACCATACTTTTTCATGATTAACATATAAAGGAAGGCGCAAAAGCCTTCCTTTTTTTATGACAAAATGTCAGTGCGTGTCAGTGCGATTGCATCTGTATTGGGCGTTTTTGTCATTTGAAAAAGACCTTCTGTTAATATTATTGTGAAATTTAGTCAGAAAATGATAACGAAAAGGATTTGGCATAATAATTGCAAAAGAGCGGGTGTCGTCCTTTGCGGATGATATGAAGAATGAAAATAAAAAGAAATAATAACAATTAAAAATTTACAATTATGGGAAAAATTATTGGAATCGACTTAGGAACCACGAACTCTTGTGTGGCAGTAATGGAAGGTAGCGAACCGGTGGTAATACCGAACAGCGAAGGTAGAAGAACCACTCCGTCAATTGTTGCTTTTGTGGGTGACAACGAACGTAAAGTGGGTGATCCTGCCAAACGTCAAGCCATCACCAATCCAACCAAGACCATCTTCTCT
This sequence comes from Bacteroidales bacterium, assembly GCA_024400715.1. Next base: position 947 of record JAKSMH010000236.1, read on the forward strand.
ATCAAGAGATTTATGGGTGAAACTTTTGATCGCGTGAGCAAGGAAATTGAACGCGTGCCCTATAAGGTTGAACGTTCATCCAACAATATGCCGGTGGTTAAGATTGACGACCGTGCCTATACTCCTCAGGAAATATCAGCCATGGTGCTTCAGAAAATGAAGAAGACCGCCGAAGACTATTTGGGAACAAGTGTAACCGAAGCCGTTATTACGGTTCCTGCCTACTTTAGCGACTCGCAGCGTCAGGCAACCAAGGAAGCCGGTGAAATTGCCGGTTTGACCGTGAAACGTATCATCAACGAACCTACCGCAGCGGCTTTGGCCTACGGTTTGGATAAAAAGAAATCTGATTCCAAGGTGGCCGTTTTCGACCTCGGTGGCGGTACCTTCGATATCTCCATCCTTGAATTGGGTGACGGCGTTTTTGAAGTGAAATCAACCAATGGTGATACCCACCTTGGCGGTGATGACTTCGACCACAAAATCATCGACTGGTTGGCAGAAGAATTCAAGAAGGATTTCAATGTTGACTTGAGAAAAGACGCTATGGCATTACAGCGCTTGAAAGAAGCCGCAGAAAAGGCCAAAAGCGAGCTCTCCAGCTCAAATTCGACCGAAATCAATCTTCCATACATTATGCCTATCGATGGCGTTCCACAGCACCTCGTACGCACTTTGACCCGTGCTCAGTTTGAACAACTTTGCGACGACTTGATTCGTGCTACCATCGAACCTTGTAAAAAGGCATTGTCTGATGCTGGTTACAGCACATCGGATATCGACGAAGTAATTTTGGTGGGTGGTTCAACTCGTATCCCCGCTATTCAAAAGGTGGTGGAAGACTTCTTCGGCAAAGCTCCTTCAAAGGGCGTTAACCCCGACGAAGTGGTGGCTATCGGTGCCTCCATCCAAGGCGGTGTGTTGAGTGGCGATGTGAAGGACATCCTTTTGCTTGACGTTACTCCATTGTCATTGGGTTTGGAAACCTTGGGCGGTGTGATGACCAAGTTGATTGAATCCAACACGACCATCCCAACCAAGAAAACAGAAACCTTTACCACGGCCGTTGATAACCAGACATCAGTGGAAATTCACGTTCTGCAAGGTGAACGCCCGATGGCAGCTCAGAACAAGAGCATTGGCCGCTTCCACTTGGATGGCATTCCAGCTGCTATGAGAGGCATTCCTCAGATTGAAGTGACCTTTGATATCGACAGCAACGGTATCTTGAATGTAACTGCTAAAGATAAAGCTTCTGGCAAGGAACAGAAGATTAGAATTGAGGCTTCCTCAGGTTTGAGCGATGACGAAATCAAGAGAATGAAGGCTGAAGCCGAAGCCAATGCCGATGCCGACAAGAAGGCCAAGGAAGAAATCGACAAACTGAATGCCGCTGACAGCTTGGTGTTCCAGACTCAAAAGCAGTTGAAGGAATTTGGCGACAAGGTTCCTGCCGACGATAAGGCAAAGATTGAAGCCGCTGCTGCCAAGTTGAGAGAAGCCCACGACAAGAAGGATATGGCTGGCATTGACGCCGCCACGGCAGAACTGCAAGGCGCTTGGCAAGCCGCTTCCGCCAAGATGTATCAGCAAGGCGGTGGCAATCCTCAAGACTTTGCCGGTGCCAACCCAGGTGCTGGACAAGCCGGAGCTCAGGCTGGCAACAACGGTGGCAAGAATGACCAAGAGGTCCAGGACGTCGATTTCGAGGAGGTGAAATAATACCGAAAGCTCCGAATAGTTAATAAATAAGTAAATCAGCGTGGCTCAATGAGTTGCGCTGATTTTTTGGTGGGAATATTTTTCGATTTTTATTGTTTTATATTGTTTTTTGTTGTATATTTGCAAAAATATTTTGAAAGCAAAAAATAGAAATAATCATGTTATGACACCGCAAAAATTCATACAACTTCTCCGCAAAGAAGTCAGCATGTATAAAAATTTTCTTGAAACCGACAGTCAGGATTGGATAGTCAAGGGTTTTATAGATGTGGATAAAAATGTTTATACCATAACCAACGACACAAAAGTTGTTTCCAAAATCATAGAGATACTTCTTATTCCAAAATTGAATGCGTTTGCTTGTCGTAATGGATTGGAACTTGAACTGCCATCGAAACAAAATTTCTATCCGGATTTGACATTCAAAGACAAACAAGGTTACTTGTTTGCGGTTGATTTCAAATCAAGTTTTTATGAAAATGAAT
>JAKSMH010000237.1 GCA_024400715.1 Bacteroidales bacterium
ATTGGCGGCAGCCACGGCAAAACCACCATCACTTCGATGATTATCCACGTGCTGCAGCAAAACGGCATCGAATGCGACTATATGGTCGGCGCTCAACTGGCCGGCTTTGAGGTGATGGTCAAGTTGAGCGAGACGGCCAAGATTATGGTCATCGAAGGCGACGAGTACCTCACTTCGCCCATCGACCGCCGCCCCAAATTCCACCTCTACCAACCTAATGTCGGAATCATCAGTGGCATCGCCTGGGACCACATCAACGTGTTTCCCACTTTCGACATCTACGTCAAACAATTCGAGATTTTCGCCAATATGATTCCTGCCGACGGACGCTTTATTTTCTGCGACGACGACAAGGTCTTAAACGAAATGAGTCAAAAAATCAACAACACGCAGAAATTCCCGTATAGCGTCCATCCTTACCATATTCAAGACGGAATCAGCTATCTGGAAACTGCTTACGGCGATATTCCCTTGCAGATTTTCGGACGGCACAACCTTACCAATCTCAACGCCGCCCGCCTCGCCTGCCAAGCCGTGGGCATCAGCGACGAACAGTTTTACAAGGCCATCGCCACTTTCAAAGGGGCTTCAAAACGACTGGAACTGGTCGATAAAAACGAACGCTGCTCCGTTTTCAAGGACTTTGCCCATTCTCCTTCCAAACTCAAGGCCACCGTTGACGCCGTCAAGGAACAATTCCCCGACCGAAAACTCATCGCGTGTATGGAATTGCACACGTTCAGCAGTCTAACCCAGGAATTCCTTAAAGAGTACAAGGGCGCGATGGACAATGCCGACGAAGGCATTATCTTCTTTGACCCACACGCCATCGCCCACAAAACATTGCCTCCCATCACCTCCGAAATGATTTTTGACGCTTTTAACCGCAACGACCTTGAAATTTTCAACGATTCCAATTCGCTGACCAACAGACTTTTAACTCGTCAAAATGACAAAAATGTATATTTGCTGATGTCATCTGGCAATTTTGGCGGAATAAATATAGACGAATTATCGAAAAAAATTGTATTTTTGCAAGCGTGATTTATATTTTAAATTTAAGATATTAAGAAACAACAAAATTTATACGAAAATGAAAAAGATTCTGTTAACATTATTTTCGGCTGTATTGGCAACAATGGCCTTCGCACAGCCCAAAATTCAATTTGACCAGACGACATACGACTTTGGCCAGATTCACGAAGAAAACGGCAAAGTGACAGCACGCTTCAACTTTACCAACGTAGGTACCGAAGACCTGATTCTGAAATCTGTACGCCCTGGTTGCGGATGCACCGCGGCCAATTACACCAAAACCGCCATCGCTCCCGGACAACAGGGTTTTATCGATGCAACTTACAACCCGGCCAATCGTCCCGGCACTTTCAACAAGAACATCAAGGTGACAACCAACGAACCCGAAATGCAAGTGGAAAAACCAACTCCTCACATGATTTTCATCAAGGGAAAAGTTACGCCACGTCCCAAAACTCCTTTTGAAGTGGAAGGTTACACCAACGGCAACGGTATGGTTCGTTTCAAAAACAACAACTGTAAGTTGGACATTCTCAACAGCGAACAACATTTGGATACTTTCACCGTTAAGAACTTCTGGAACAAACCCGTTCAAATCAGACTCAACGGCAATGAATACATTAGCGAAACCTACAGAAGTTTCGGTCCAAGCATCAATGGCGGTGAAGAAGGTGTCATCGTGTTAAAGTATGACGGCAACAAGAAAAATGATTTCGGTGTGATGAAGGAAGTGGTTACTTTTATGACCAACGACACCATCTCCGAAAAGAAGGAAATTTATTATACGGTTAAAATCACCGAAGACTTTTCAAAATTGAGCAAGGGCAAACTTAAAAAAGCCCCAGTTGCCACTTTGAGCAAGACTTTCATCGATTTCGGCAAAGTGAAATTCAACACCTCGGCAAACGAAACCATCACGGTGAAAAACGACGGCAAAAGCGATTTGATTATTCGCAAGGTGGAATCCACCAGCGGCAACCTTACCGTTACCTGCGACAAAATGATTGTTAAGAAAGGTGAATCTACCGACATCAAAATCACCTACAACAGCAAACGTAACAAAGGTAAACAAACCTACACCGTGAATATGATCACCAACGATCCAAGCAATTCACAAATTACGATTACCACCAAAGCTGAAAACTACTAAAATCAGCGTAATTTCCAATCGGCGATTTTCAAGTCGTCATCTTGCAGAATGGCAAGATAATTCATATAGCGCGAAGAGGGTATTTGGCCCTCTTCGACTGCTTTTAAAACGGCACATCCCGGCTCTTGCACGTGCAGGCAATTGTCAAATCGACAACAGTTGTTGTACTGTCTGATTTCAGGAAAATAATCCCTGATTTCCTCTTTCGAGTATTGAATCAACCCAAATTCCTTAATGCCCGGCGTGTCGATAATAAAACCATCCACCGAAGGCACTTTGAACATCTGGGCAAAGGTGGTCGTGTGTTTGCCTTTATTGTGGACAGCCGAAATTTCCCCAATTTTAATGTCCATTTCAGGAGCGATGGTATGAATCAAGGCGGATTTTCCCACACCGGAATGACCGCTGAACAACACCGTCTGTCCGTGCATCATTTTCTTCAACGCCTCCATTCCTTCATTACTGAAAGTCGAAGTCCGCAGGGTTTGATAGCCGACGTTTTCGTATAAGGCGGTCAACTCATCAACCACCGCCAACTCGGCTGCGTCGTACAAATCCATCTTGTTGAAAACGAGACAGACCGGGATTCTGAAACCTTCGGCCGCCAAAAGGAACCTGTCGATAAAGCCCAACGAAGTGCGTGGATCTTTCAATGTTACTACCAAAAACGCCCTGTCGATATTCGCCGCAATGAGATGTGAAATCTTCGACAATTTGGTAGATTTCCTGTCAATATAATTCTTACGGGGTTCGATATCCTTAATCCAGCCCGAACCGTCGCTTTCCTCATCAAATTGCACGAAGTCGCCCACCACAACCGGATTCGTATTCTTAATTCCCTTAATTCTAAACTGTCCACGCAGACGACAAGGCAATACCGTACCGTTTTCACGCATTACCTCATACCAACTTCCCGTAGATTTAACGACCACCCCTCGCATATCATTAGTTTTTCTGTCA
>JAKSMH010000238.1 GCA_024400715.1 Bacteroidales bacterium
CAAGGAATACGCCGGTCAGCCGATTGTTTCCAATGCCTCTTGTACCACCAACTGTCTGGCTCCATTGACCAAAGTTATCCACGACAATTTCGGTATGGTTGAAGGTTTGATGACGACCGTTCACGCCGCCACCGCCACACAAAAAACTGTTGACGGGCCTTCTATGAAAGATTGGCGCGGCGGACGTTCGGTTTTCGGCAATATCATTCCATCATCAACAGGTGCCGCCAAGGCCGTCACCAAGGTGATTCCTTCCTTGAAGGGTAAACTAACGGGTATGTCTTTCCGTGTTCCCACCCCTGACGTTTCCGTCGTTGACTTAACCTGCCGTCTGGAACGCGCCACCACTTACGATGAGATTAAAGCCGCTATGAAACGTGCTTCAGAAGGCGAATTGAAAGGCATTCTCGGTTACACCGAGGACCTGGTGGTTTCCACCGACTTGATTGGCGACACCCACACTTCAATTTTCGACGCTGCCGGCGGAATTATGCTGAACCCCAATTTCGTCAAACTGATCTCCTGGTACGATAACGAAGTGGGTTATGCCAACAAAGCCGTCGATTTGGCCGTTTATATCGCTGGAGAATAACCATCCCTATGATACATACTTATTTTGCCGATATCCTATTGCCCCTGCCTTTACAGGGGCTTTTTACCTATCGCATTCCCCTGGAATTTGGTGACAAACTGAACTTCGGAATGCGCGTGGTGGTTCCTTTCGGCAAAAGCAAACTCTATGCGGGCCTGGTGATGCGTGTACACGAAAACACACCTCAACAGGTTAATATCAAATACGTTCTGGACATTATTGACGACAAAACCATTGTCTCGGAAGAGCAAATCAAACTGTGGCAGTGGATAGCCCAATACTATATGTGCTCGCGCGGAGAGGTAATGGCCGCCGCCCTACCCTCCGCCCTGAAACTCGCCAGCGAAACCAAAATACAACTCAGTCCCAGTTTCGACGGCGACTTGTCCACCTTAAGCGACAAAGAAATCAAACTGGTGGAAGCACTCTCCTACCATCCTATAATGACCATTGATGAAATTTCAAAAACTATTGATATTCAAAAGGTTATACCTATCATCAAATCATTGGTGGAGCAAGATGTCATTATTACGGATGAAGAAATCAGGGATCCCTATAAACCCAAGACCGAATCATTCATCCGCTTGGCTGAACCCTACTGCGACAATGAGGCTACTGTAATGACTTTGTTGGACAGTTTGTGAGCTTCCAAAAAGACTGCCAAACAACAAGATGTACTGCTCGCATTTTTAATGCAAACCAAAAGCGGTGACAATGCTTCCAAATTTAAGCTGAAAACCGTCCTCAAAAAAGCAGATTTTCTGAAAAACACGGATATTTCGCAAGCAAGACTGCAAACCTTGATTGACAAGCATATTTTTGTACAGGAAGATATCGTCACCAGCCGTTTGAAAACCTTTGATTCCCAAGCAAGTGTCGATGACATCCAACTATCTTCGCAACAGGAAACGGCAAGGAATGAAATCCTGAACCAATTTCAGACCCACGAGACCATACTATTGCACGGTATCACGGGAAGCGGCAAGACGGAAATATATATCAAGTTGATTGATAAGGTTTTATCAGAGGGAAAACAAGTATTGTACCTGCTACCGGAAATTGCGCTGACCTCACAAATTGTCAATCGCCTTCGGAAATTCTTTGGTGACAAAGTCGGCGTATATCATTCCCGTTTCAACGAATACGAGCGCGTTGAAATATGGAATCGCGTATTGCGGCAGCGAAGCGGAAAAAACCTCAGCAACAAATACCAACTTATTCTTGGTGCCCGCTCATCACTACTCTTGCCATACAGCAACTTAGGTCTGATTATTGTCGATGAGGAACACGACGGGTCTTACAAACAAGTGGATCCCGCGCCCCGATATCACGCACGAGATTGTGCGATTGTTTTAGGAAAAATCCACCACTGCAATGTATTATTAGGAACTGCCACCCCGTCCATCGAAACCTACCACAACGCGCAACAAGGCAAGTACGGACTGGTCAATCTAACACAGCGTTTTGCCAATAGCACCTTGCCCGACATTTGGGTCGTGGATGTTCCCAAAAGCAGCCGCCAAAAGAAAATGAACGGCTATTTTTCGCAGTTTCTCATTGACCAGATGACGGACGCCTTGGCCAAACACGAACAGATTATCCTGTTTCAAAACCGCCGCGGCTACTCGCTCCGTATGTACTGCAATACCTGTCAGAGCATGCCCACCTGCATTCACTGCGACGTGTCGCTCACCTACCACAAATACAGCAATCTGCTCAAATGCCACTACTGCGGCTACGCCATTCCCGTGCCCAAGACTTGTCCGCAATGCAACAGCACAGACGTAGAAATGCGCGGCTTTGGTACCGAAAAAATCGAAGACTCGTTGGCGGAGCAATTTCCCGACAGTGTCATTGCACGAATGGATTTGGACACCACCCGCTCAAAAAACGCCTATCAAAAAATCATATCCGACTTTGAAGCCCATAAAACAGATATTTTGGTCGGCACACAGATGGTAACCAAAGGCCTGGATTTTGACCGCGTAAGCGTAGTGGGCATCCTCAACGCCGACAATCTCTTGTCGTATCCCGATTTCCGTTCCTTTGAGAAAGCTTTTCAAATTATGTCGCAAGTGAGCGGTCGTGCCGGTAGAAAGGATATTCCAGGGAAAGTCATTATTCAAACTTACCAACCCAATCACCCTGCCTTGAATTATGTGATAAGCAACGATTACCACAGTATGTACACTCAGCAGATTGCCGAGCGAAAGCAGTTTAATTTTCCACCATTTTGCCGACTCATCAAAATCACGTTGAAAAGCGCCGACAGCAACCTCGTCAACGAAGCTTCAACGGCATTGGCCCCGCTGCTGAGAACCGCCTTCCCACAGCGCGTTTTGGGTCCCGAATGGCCTTTGGTTTCCCGAATCCAGAATTATTACCTCAAAGATTTCTGGATTAAGTTAAACAAAGATACTCAATTAGAAACCAATAAATTAACCTTACGGAAAATTCTTCAGGAATTTCAAGAAAATCAAAAATTCAAAAAGATTCGTATCGTCATCAACGTTGACGCCTAATGGTTTAGCGGAATATGTCCCTTAA
>JAKSMH010000239.1 GCA_024400715.1 Bacteroidales bacterium
GAAGGCCTTCTCAATGGTGATATCGATATTATTATAGGTACGCACGCTCTGATTGAAGATGAAGTGCGTTTCAAAAATTTGGGTTTCGTGGTAATCGACGAACAGCACCGTTTTGGCGTGGAACAACGTGCCAAGTTGTGGCGCAAAAACACGATACCTCCCCATATCCTGGTGATGACGGCCACGCCCATTCCCCGTACCTTGGCTATGACTTTATACGGTGATTTGGATCTGTCGGTAATTGACGAACTTCCCAAAGGCCGCAAACCCATTATCACGGCCCATTATTTTGAAAAAGACCGACTTCGTCTCAATGGTTTCTTGCAACGCGAGATTGCGAAAGGCCGACAGGTTTTTGTGGTTTATCCTTTGATAAAGGAATCTGAAAAAATGGATTTACAGGACTTGATGGCCGGCTATGACGCGATGTCGCGTGCTTTTCCGCTTCCACAATATGCGCTGGGAATCGTACACGGAAAGATGAAACCGGAGGAGAAAGAGTTCGAAATGCAGCGATTTATCAAAAATGGAACGCAAATCCTGCTTTCTACCACGGTTATTGAAGTCGGTATCGATGTTCCCAACGCCACGGTAATGGTCGTGGAAAACGCCGAACGCTTCGGTCTGTCCCAATTGCACCAATTGCGCGGCAGGGTGGGGCGCGGTGGCGAACAATCCTACTGCATCCTGATGTCCGGCAACAAACTGACCAATGAAAGCAAACAACGGCTGGACGCTATGGTGGCAACAACCGACGGCTTCGAAATTGCCAATTTTGACCTTAAACTGCGTGGTCCAGGCGATCTGCAGGGAACGCAGCAAAGCGGCATTCTGGATTTCAAAATCGCCGACTTGGTCAAGGACGAGAAATTGGTTTCCTATACCCGAAATTTGGCCAAAACCATCTTGGAAAATGACCCTGACTTGTCCCAAGCCGAAAATGCGCCAATGGCCCGTCATCTCGCCCGCCTGATGAGTAAAAATGTCTTTTGGGGAATGATTAGTTAGCCCGAATTGTGAAAAAATCAAAATAATTTCCTGAAAAGACTTGCGTATTATATTTTTTTGTATTTTTGCAAGATGATATAAAATTAATGCGTATGAAAAAATTATTTACACTTATATTCCTTTTTGCCACGGTGGTTGTGTCTGCACAGTCCATTCTAATTTCTTATAATGGAACGCCTCTTGCCAACGGCGATACGATCAATGCGCTTGTTCCGGAATTGGATGCGACCAGTGAATATTATTTGGATTTGACCAACCAAGTAGAGGAAGCCGTTACGATTAAAGTCGTAAAAACGGATATCGAAATGGTTCCGGGCGCAACTGCTTCATTTTGTTTCGACCGTAACTGCTTTCCTCCAACCACGACCGAAGCTGGTAATGTGACCCTTGAACCTGGTGAAATTTTAACGCAGTCAGACCCAAGATCTTTCCACTTGTCTTATAAGACTTCCAATGCTGGCGTTTCATACGTGCAAGTGGCTTTTGAAAATAAAAATGATCGTCAGGATAAGGCTGTCGTGATTTTTAAACTTGTCGCTAATCCAACAAGCATCCAAAATGTGGTGGCCAATAGCTCCTTGCGTGCTTATCCAAATCCTGCTTCTGGAAATGTTAATATCGACTATTCCTATTCAGGTAACGCTTCAAGTTTGAATTTGGTGGTGAAAAACCTGATGGGTTCGGTTCTCTCCACTAAATCCCTCGATGTCAATGGCAATAAAGTAATGTTGGATGTGTCGGAGTACAGTTCTGGTATTTACTTCTATTCGCTGGAAGCTGACGGAAAACCAGTGGTTACAAAGAAATTATTGGTAAAATAATCTAATATCTTCAAGGGAGAACTGCGATTGTTATGTGGAAGCTGGCTGGCGAAACTCCCGATTTTTCTTTCGTTTCCTTTGCCAATGAAAATTGGATGACGGCTATTGTGCTGTTAATCCTGTTCATTCTCACTGTTCTGATGGTAGTGTATAGGCATAAGTTTTTGCTGCTGCTGAAATGCCTTTACTCCAAACGTGCTTTCTCTCAATTGTCCAAGGAAGGGAAAATCTTTAGCGATGGTGCATTCGTGTTCTCCGTGCCACTTATCGTTTTGTCATTGGCCGTTGCCTTAACTCTGATTGTTGACACCTTCGTTCCCAATTTTCAATCTGAGCTTTCGTTTATTCAGATGTGCGGGATTGTCGCCGTGGCGGTAATCGCCTTTTACTTGCTAAAAGTCATCCTGAATTTTTTTCTGTTTAACATCTTTGAACATAATGAGGAAAGTTATGATTTCCACCTCGTGGGTTCGTCGTTTTTGCTGAATTCTGCTGTCGTTTTATGGATATCGACCATTTTGGTGAAATGCACAAATTTACCTCATGTATTCTTCGTTACAGCTTTGATTATTAGTGCGTTATTTATACTTAAGGGATATAAGGACTTGTTTTTTATTGCAAAAAAAGTTAATTTGTTTCAATTTTTTATGTACTTTTGCACACTTGAAATCTTACCGTGCTTGATAGTGCTGAAGTTGCTGTTTTAGCTTGATAAATAAAGGATTTCGTAAATTGAAAAATTAACGCTTTTGAGCAGATGAAAGTCAAAAATATCCTAATATCGCAGAATATGCCGGCCGATTTTGAAAAATCGCCGTATGCGGAACTGAAGAGAAAATACAGTATTAACCTCGATTTTTACAAGTTCTTTAAGTTGGAGGCCATCAGTGGAATCGAATTCCGCCAGACAAAAGTAAATATCTTGGCCCACACGGCTATCGTTTTCTCCAGTCAGGTGACCATCGACTATTTCTTCCATTTGGCACAGGAACTGCGTATTGATATCCCAGAGACAATGAAATATTTCTGCACTACGGAAAGCATTGCCCACTATTTGCAGAAATACATTCAGTTCAGAAAACGTAAGATTTTCTTCCCCAAGACCACTACCGCCAATGGCATTTTAGATCTGTTTTCCAAAAATAAGGAATTGGTATATTTAATCCCCTGTTCCCTTGATTCGCAAAGCAGTAAGTTCGACGCATATTTTGAGGAAAATGAAATTGAATATTCCCACGCCGTCGTCTTCAAAACTGTCCCAGCCGAAGTCAACAAGGATGTGGATATTACCAAATACGATATGTTGG
>JAKSMH010000024.1 GCA_024400715.1 Bacteroidales bacterium
AAATCCAACTCATTGACAATGATGTCGTATGGTGCCGTCTTGTTGTACAGTTTAATCATAATGGAAGGATGAACCTTGTGAAAAAAACTGTCACCATTGGCTCCTTCTCCTGAGTGTTCATATTCGTTGAGATCAATTTTTATAGCTTCCATAAAATTTGAATTTTTAAATTAATGTGTTTTTCCCTTCAATATTAATTAATTTTCTGTGTTTTCTTCTTCGTCATCTAAAGGTGGAAAATATTTCTTCGTAAATTTGCGTTGCTGATTTCGATTGCCAATCTTATAGGTGAATGACGGCTTGCCTTTCTCGGCGCGTAAGGTCTTGTTCTTGGCCTTCACATTCATAATTTCTTCGTTGAATTTCTTAACAGAGGAATAACCATACATACTGTTGTTTTCAAATTGGAAGAAGAAATACTCGTTGTCAAATTCATAGTAGATATATAAACGGTTGCGTGAACCTTTCTTTTCAATGACAATGCGGCCAGGAACGTTTTTATACACTTGTTTGCTGTTGCAGATGATGAGTGGAAGTTTTCTTTGGGAGATAAAGGCCGAGTTGACTTTGTCCCATTCAAAGTCGATTCTTGAGAATAGAAATCTGACTTGCAGCGGTTGCGGCAGTCTGCGCATTTGGGCTCCCATAGCCATATCATTGGAATATTTGACATATTCATCTTCGCTGAGTATATTTCTGATGGCCATATCGTAATCCTCGTCGCTGGAAACATCGAGGAAGTCCAAATGATCGGAGTTGTCGATATGGCGATTCAGAATTTTCATTGATTCTTCGTTGAAGAAGAAGTCAATGGAGGTGGTGAGGTGCATCATTGCGGAGTCAGCTTTCATAAAGTTGACGATTTCGCCATTGGTGTTAAAGTCGATACGCCCGAGTTTGGCCCCCATATCAATTTTGCCGTTGCCGGTACAGATGCAGTTTTCCTTGTTTAAGGTCATCATATTGCCGGGTAGGGTGGGGTCTTCCAACTTTTCTTTGGATGCCGCCCAAAACTCGTTGCTTGCGTGGTGATAAGTGATGAATCCCCATTCATTGACTTATTCCGCATCGTTGAACTGCTCCTTGGCGCTGCCGAATGCCGTGTAGATTCGTCCGTCGGTGTTGGCGGAAGCAATGGCAATGACCACTTTCCGGTCGTTGATGTCCTTGGTGCGTTCGTGAACTTCCAACTGAATGTTGTTGGGGTCAACCTGCTGCAGGATTTTCATTCGTGCCGGTTTTTCCTTATAGCAGTCGTGGATGATTTCAACGCCGCCAAAGAATGATAGGAACTGATTCTCGCCGTGCAGTTCGGCACGTCCGTCAAAGGCAAAATGCGGACTGAGTTTGAAATCCTTTTCCAAAGGAATCTTGGCGTGACCTTCGGTGTTTTTAATGCACCACAAGGTGTCGAAATGAATGGTTTGAACGGTCTTGTTTTCATCGATGTAATCGTAGAAACCTGAACCTCTAAATCGAGTGGCCGTATATACATTCAGCGTACAGTCGTGCAATTCGTGGTACTTGTCGGTACGGTTGGCCAACAGTCTGGCGCCTGTAAATTGTTCCAAACGACATTTCTCGTAAATGGTGACTTTCCCGTCGTGAGGAATGATGGCGGCATCGCCACTTTCAATAAAACGAACGCCGTCGCAATGGATGATGTTGGTGGTGTAGTTGAACTCGGCATTCAAGGCGTTGAAATGGAAACCGATGCTTGGATCTGTTGATATTAGTTCGTTCTCGGGAAGACCTGGCATATCAACCAATTCTTGAGTTGGCGTGCTTTCAATATCAATGTTCTTATGAGGATCGTCCCATTTGAAACGTAAAATCGTCGAATCAATAGGATCCCAGTCAAATGCGGAGGCATTGGTCTTGATTTCATTCTTGACGAAAACGACTTCCGATGAGTTGCCGTTGGATTTGAAGTTGCCTTTCCTGGTCTTGAAATCCACGTGCGAATTGTAGTTGGAGGTCTTAAATGCCAATTCTCCGTTGTTTAGGTTATAAAGTTTAAGACTGGATGTGTCTGCCAATAATTCGTGATGCTTGAAACTGAAGAGTCTGGAATCGATTTCGGCGCCTTTGAAACGCATTGTGCCGGTCCCAAACATTCCTGACGGTGTCAGCATCGAGTTGCCAGTCAATTCCGTTTCCTTGAAAATGGTCATCGGTGTTTCAAGCGTGTGAACAAAGAATTTGTCTTGGTAAGGTGTCCAGTGCATAAAGGCGTTTTCTACGACAGCCGGTGGAAATTCGGTACCGTTTTCCTGCTCAACCACAACGTGGCGAATGACACTTCCGTTGCAGGAATCCAAATAGAAAACCAAGCTGTCGGAAGTGGTGACAGAGGTGAGGTAGTTGATGGTGCCTTTGTACCCCCGAAGACCTCGGTTACTCAAGTCAATAGTGCCGACATAGTTGCCCTTGCCTTCGTAGCACGGTAGTCCTGAATTTTCGGTTTTGTGTACAAAACCCAACGAGAAGTCAGGACGTGCCTGCAACGGTTCCCGAATGTCCGGGAAAATGCCGCCGGAAACCAAGGCCCCAGTGAATTTCATTGAGTCGATTTCGAAGTTGTCCAAATTCTTGATGCGGAATAAATCCACTAAATAGTAAAAACGGTCTCTCGTGTAAACACCGCCCAGGACTTTTGGTTTGTCATAATATACTTTTCCGCCTTTTCGAGCTTCGAAAATGGAGTAGTCGGGATAGTCAACCGTGCCGGATTTGTTGCCGGGAACGTCAATGAACAGCGTGCCGGCCAATTCTTCAATCGGGCTTTCAATCTTGCGGAGTTTGTGCTCGCCATAAACATTGACGGGTCCGTGTTCATCGGGAACATACATAATCATAGAGTCAATGACATTCATCTCTACCTGAAATTTGTCATAGTTAAATTCGCAATTGTGTGAGACGAAGTCAAACAAACCGGCTACAATTCGTCCCGAAAAGACCATATCGCGGTTCTTTTTCACAATTACTTTTTCATCTGCGGGATAGACATTCACGATTTGGGCATCACTCAAAACAAAAAACTCGCAGCCGGTTACGCGTAAGTCTTTGCTCACCAAGTCGTATGAGGCATAATGGGTTTTGGATTCTAAAATGATGTTGTCGTAGTCTTTTTGTCTAACATCATTATTGAGATATTGGGAGATTTTTTTTCGATAGATGATTTTGTCGTTAGTGATATCGTATTCAATGAAACCACGAGCGGCAAAGTCAATCATCATACTTTTGATGTCGATTTCAGATTTCTTAAACCATGCCACCACTTCGTGTAGATGAAGCGGTTCGTAGTGGTTGGCTTTGAAAAGTTCCCACAGGGTGTATAACGGATTGACCTCGTTATACCCCCAAATCTTGCGCATAATGGTCGGGTCAAAAAAGTTTTGTGATTCAAAAAAAGCGGGACTTTCGCTGCTTGTTCCCACAATGGGTTTTATTTCAATGCGTTCTTCATCGGTTTTCCAAGAGATGGATTCGGCCGTGATATCCATTTTATGATAAGAGTCGAAGAATGGTGTACGGCCAACGCCTTGCTTAGGTCTTGAAATCAATAGCTCTTTTGTGGTCTCATTATATTTGAAATTGGCTGCGGGATGATAGATGGAGTCTTCGTCAATTAAAATACGAATACTGGCATCTTCTGCCAATACGTTATCTGGCTTGAACAGAAAGTTCTTGGAGAAAACCTTGACCACCACCTTGTTGTCCTTTTTAACATAAATTTCCGACATATTGCTTCCGTCCGAAGACCCTTGAATGGAGCTTCCTCGCAGTTCAAATCCACCGATGTAGTCAACATTCTTGTAAATATCCTTAATGCTAATGCGATTGTCGTTACTATGAAAACGCGGGTAGGTGGCTTTTTCTTCGGAGCTTGCCAATCCGGATTTTTCTTCCAATCTTCCTTTGACAGGTTTGCTGAAGTACTTAGGATAATTCAAGGTGGCATCCGCGGCTTCGAATTTGGAAAATCTAACGTCAACGGTGAAATTGACGACCTTGGCGTTCACATCGCTGCCCAAACCGGCCCTGTCCCAGTAAACCATACCTTCCTTGCCCTTAAAAATAAGCGAAGATGGAAAATAGTCGCCTTTGGCCGACACGATGGTGAGACTGTCGTGAGCCGAACTTCCCACCAAGTCAATATCGTCGAAATGAATATAAGGTTCTTTGTCCATGCCGATGGCACTGGCTTCGCCGTAAGCTGTCCAGCGGGAGTTTGCACTGTTGTAAAGCCGGTTTTGCGTGAAAATATCGGCGTAAATCTGCATTTTTTCCTTGAAAAGCGTGGATTCGTCGTCAATGTGATATTGTATGATCTTGGACCACGTGTCCAGTTCTCCGTTAAATGGACTGCTGACAAAAGCCGCATACGCATCAACGTAGGCCTGAAAATGAGGGAAAGGACGCATCCGCTTCTTAATCATCTTGTTGGCCACGTCGATGAAAACCTCTTGCGCATTATCGTCCATCCAAGGACTTTCCCAAAACTGGGTAAAGCGCTCCAAAAGGGCATCCGCTTCCTTCTGTCTTTCTTTCGGAACAGAGGAAAGGTATGTTTTTACTTCTTCGACGGTGTAGGCTGGATTGTCAGTAAATCCTGTGAAACGTTGTGCTTTTAATCCACTAATGCTGATGATTAAAATGCTGAATATTAATAGAATGCCTTTTTTCATATTCTGAAATGTAGTCAATTTAGCATTTTACTGCCTTCATAGCGCACCAGTCGTTTTTGACTTTGTGGGATTGGTATTTCAAGCCAAATTCTGCGGCACGGCTTTTGATGATTTCCAAATCCTTGCTTTCGTAAAATCCGCTGAAGAAAATGCTTCCGCCAGGGTTGGTGAGAGCGGCAGCGTAGGCCGGCATATCGTTGACGAGAATGTTGCGGTTGATGTTTGCGATGATAATGTCAAAATGACGGTCTTTAAGGGACGAAGCATCGCCTAACACGACTTCCATATCTTCACATCCGTTGCGGCTTATGTTTTCAAGATTGTTGTTGTAGGCCCATTCGTCATTGTCGATGGCTGTGACTGGACTGGCACCTCTTTTGTGAGCTAAAATAGCCAAAACACCCGTTCCCGCACCCATATCCAATACGCTTTTGCCTGTGAAATCTTCTTCTAAGATGTATTCTATCATCTGTGAAGTGGTTTCGTGATGAGCCGTGCCAAACGACATTTTGGGTTCAATGAGAATCTCGTATTCCACGCCCTCCAACTCCGTATGAAATGGTGCCCTAATATAGCAGCGGTCGGCAATTAACACGGGCGTGTAATTTGATTCCCAAACCGCATTCCAGTCTTGTTGCTCAATTTCTGAGATTTCGTACTGCAAGATAACGTCAAAATGATGGTTTTCCAACAAGTCCTTGATTTGGTCTGCTTGGTAAAGATTGGTGGGAATATAGCAAAGTAGGTCGTTTTCAGTTTCCCCGTCCATAAAACTCTCGCATCCTGCATCGGCAAGCAGCGAACTGAAAATCTCCTTCCACGGTTCGGCAGCGGAAAAATTGATTTTAATTTCTATGTAATTCATTATTTTTGATTTGTAACTAATGTTCCAGTTTTTTATGTCTCCTGTTTTTCTCCAGTTTCTATGAATCCTCTACATCTTAACATTTCAACGTCTTCACACCAGAAAATCCTGTCCTATTCAAAAGCGAAAAGCCAATAGCAATTTGCTATTGGCTGCGTTTCTTTATTCAACAAATTTGCCAGAAGTCGTGAACCATAATTCCTGCTCGACCTTGGTCTTTTTGTTACTGATGATTACTTTGTAAAAGTTTTTCTTTTCGATTAGTTTTTTCACTGCGTAATATTCGACAATTTTCGAACCTTTGTAGTTTTGTTTGACGTAGGTTGAGATGTTGCTCAACAAGTTGTCGGGATTGCCCAAGGTCATCGTTTGAGTGATGGTGCCATAACTGTTGATGATGCAGATTTCCTTGCCTCTTGTTCCATAATAGCTAGCGGCATAGTCGCCGTCTGGAGTTTCTTCCCAAGTAACACCAGTGGCGTGTGAATATTTGGCCTTGAAAGCATTCATTACGTCTTTCGGGATATTGTCGTTGGCTTCTACCTTGTTCGACATATTCATTTTTTCGTAATATCTTTCCAAAGAAGCGTCTTCTTCGCTTTCTTTGGCTTGTCCGCCCATTTCGTAGTTGGGGTCAACGGTGCGCAACAGCTTGCCGCTCTTGTCAAAGTAGAAGGTAGTCACCAATTTCTGTTTCCAGTTGGCCTTTTCGTAAATTTCCACCATCGTCACGTCTTGCTTGTCGGCGCGGACTTCCTTGATGGCGTTTTTGAAACGGTAACCTTTATAATAGGTTTGGATGTGTTTTGACATATTTCCGCTGACGGAAGTTTCTGGCAGAACCATATAGGTCTTTTCCCATTTTCCCGATGGGGTGATGAAGACTTCGTTGCGTTGCTCGCGGGCGATGCAGTTGCCAACATAGAAGGTGTCCACTCTGAACCAGTTCAATTCCTCAGGACGTTGGATCTTCTTGCTGAAGGCGGCTTTTACCGCTGCGGGAACGGTATTGGGATCAATGGCTTTATTGCCTCTTTCGTCATAAACCGGCTTGGCTTCCTTATCCTTCTTGGGTTTGCTGTTCGTCGCTGTGGCATTTGCCTTGGCACTTGAAGTACTGTTGCCTTTGTTGGCTGTTGCCGCCTTGCTTGTTGCGGTGGCAGAAGCACTTGCATTTACTTTTGATGCTGGCTTACCAGTGGTTGATGACCCCTTATTGGCACTGCTTGCCGTAGAACCCTTGCTTGATGTACTACTTGAAGTTTTGCCTTGGTTAGAGCTTGGCTTCGCGGCATTGGCATTGGTCGCATTGGAAGATTGACCGGATTTTGTAGAGCTTTTGCCAGAAGAAGCGTTGGCTTTACTTGAACTGTTGCCATTGGACTTGCTGTTGGCAGAGGAATTCTTGTCTTTCGACTTGTCATCTTTGCTGACATTTTGGGCAACTTGAGCACTGGGGTCAATGACTTTTTTGGCCGTTTTGTCAAAGTTGGCCGGGTCGTGACGATCCATCAAAACGCCAACTTCATTGAAGGTCAAGATGGATGGTTCGTCGCCAATTCCTTCAGGTTTTGCCTCAATGTAGTAGTGAATGCGAACATTTGGCGATTCTTCCAATTGGGAAACGGAAATGTCGTAATAGTAGTAATTGTCTTTAATATAATCTGTTATAGCTGATGGAAGTTCGGCTTTTGGCACAGGATAAACAGTTTTTTGCCATTGACCGTTTTCGCTAATAAAGCATTTGCCAGGAGCATTATCTTCCTTGAAATTGGCAACATACACTTTGCCGTCAAGTTCCCATCCGGTTAATTTGACATTGGGATATTCAAATTCCATAGTCTGTTTAACGTCATCGGGAACAGCGTCTGGCTTGAGTTTTTGGCCAAATGCAGGATTGATGGCCAATAAGGCGGCAGCAATGGCTGCGGATGCGATAATTCGTGTTATTTTCATGACAAATGTTGCGTATGTTTTATTCTGCTAAAACTAAGATATTATTGTTTAAAACTTCGGCTGTACCTCCGTTGATGTCGTAAAATTCTGTCTTTCCGTCTGGAAGTGCAACTTTGATTTTTCCTTTTTTCAAAGCGGCTACCAAAGGCGCGTGATGATCTAAGATTTCAAACAAACCATCAATGCCAGGTAGTTGGGCTAAGGCCACTTCTCCAGAGAAAAGCTGTTTGTCGGGAGTGGTGATATCTAACTTCATAGCGGCTATTTTGCGGCTTGTGCCAGTTCTTTTTCTCCTTTTTCTATGGCTTCTTCAATTGTACCAACCAAGTTGAAGGCGGTTTCCGGCAAATAGTCCAAATCTCCGTTCAAAATCATATTGAAGCCCTTGATGGTATCTTCGATGTTGACGAATTTGCCTTCCAAGCCGGTAAATTGTTCGGCAACGTGGAACGGTTGTGACATGAAACGCTGTACACGTCTTGCGCGGTGGACAATCTTGCGGTCTTCTTCGGAAAGTTCTTCCATACCTAAGATGGCGATGATATCTTGCAGTTCGGTATAACGTTGAAGCGTCTGTTTTACGCGTTGAGCCGTGTTGTAATGTTCTTCTCCGACGATGTCAGGAGTCAAGATTCTTGAGGTTGAATCCAATGGGTCAACTGCTGGATAAATACCTAAGGAGGCAATCTTTCTGCTCAATACGGTCTGCGCATCCAAGTGTGAGAAAGTTGTTGCCGGAGCAGGGTCGGTCAAGTCGTCGGCAGGTACGTAAATGGCCTGTACAGACGTGATGGATCCACGCTTGGTAGAGGTGATACGTTCTTGCAACGTACCCATTTCCGTAGCCAAGGTCGGCTGGTAACCTACGGCAGACGGCATACGGCCCAACAATGCTGAAACTTCTGAACCTGCTTGGGTGAAACGGAAGATGTTGTCCACGAAGAACAAGATGTCTTTTCCACCTGACTGTTCGTCACCGTCACGGTAATATTCAGCAACGGTCAAACCTGACAAGGCAACACGGGCACGTGCTCCAGGGGGTTCGTTCATCTGACCGAAAACCAGTGTGGCTTGAGACTTGGCCAATTCCTCTTTGTCAACTTTGCTCAAATCCCAACCGCCTTCTTCCATACTTTTCTTGAATTCCTCGCCATAACGGATAACGCCTGACTCAATCATTTCTCGTAACAAGTCATTGCCTTCACGGGTACGTTCGCCCACGCCGGCAAATACAGACATACCGGAATATTTCTTGGCGATGTTGTTGATCATTTCCATAATCAATACGGTCTTGCCCACGCCGGCACCACCAAACAAACCGATTTTACCGCCTTTGGCGTAAGGTTCGATAAGGTCGATAACCTTAATACCTGTATAAAGAACTTCTTGAGAAGTGGAAAGGTTTTCAAATGTGGGAGGGTCGCGGTGAATGTCTTTGCGTTCCTTGCATTCAACCTTGTCAATACCATCAATGGTTTCACCGATGACGTTCAGCAAACGACCGTTGATATTGCCTGTGGGCATACTGATCATTCGACCGGTGGCAATGACTTCCATACCACGTCTTAAACCGTCGGTGCTGT
>JAKSMH010000240.1 GCA_024400715.1 Bacteroidales bacterium
CCATAGAGGCAGCATATAATCTTTCGTTCAAATTCAATTTTGAAGGATCTGATAAAGCCAACTGGGCAATTTCCTGATTGTTGTATTGGTTTTTCTTATAAACCAACGAAATTTCAGCACGACGCAATGGAGGCAGAATTTGTTCGGCTACTTCATTATAAATATCCGTCATTTCTCTGATTCGTTGTTCACGAAGAGAATTGTTGGGTTGAGATCTCACCACATTCAAAATCTTATTTCTTTCAGGAATATTTGATTTTTCGATAGCGGC
The DNA here is from genome assembly GCA_024400715.1 of Bacteroidales bacterium. The sequence continues at coordinate 272 of JAKSMH010000240.1, forward strand.
TTCAAAACCACTCCAATCTTCACCATTTGCATTGTTTTCAAATACCAATTCTGGTTTTTGGAAATCTTTGACTTTGATTTTATTGTCCTTGCAATATTGCTTGATATACTTATCATATTGCTCGTTAAACCATTTCTTGCCTTGTTCAAAACGACGTTCTGACAGACCCTGGTTATTGGATTCTTCACCTTCGGGCGAAGCCCAACCAGAAATAATCACTTTGTCGATTTCACCGCCCTTTTTCAGAAATTCCACTAAATTCTTAATAGCGGCCTTGGCATTGTCACTCTTATTGAGTTTGTTGTTCCAGTTCATAGTGGAACTGTTCACTTCAAAATAAATGACACCCGTTTCTGTTTCATATTCGTCTTTATAATTATGAGAACCATACAACAAATAAGTACCATTGTTGTCGGCATTGTCGGCCAATTTGGGCGTCATATCGGTTAAAGAAGAAGTGTTGGAAACGCCGTCTCCCAATACGCGGTCGGGAGAAAGAATCTGACTTTTCTTTCCCAAAGCCGCCCTAGTTTGGGCAATGATTTCTCCGTCTTGAAGAGCGTCATTATAGTCAAAAGAGCCGCTTTTGGTATAAGTACCACCGTTTTTGTAAGGAATCACGGAACCGGCAACCTTTGCCTTTTCACCCACCAAAGTTATAGGTTCCAATTGACCGATAACTTCTCCCGTGGCAGATTTCAGCGTAGGCTGAATCGTCATCACGGCTTTTTTCTTCATATACTTGGGAGGAATGGTGGCTTTGACGGTATAGTCAACTTTTCCACCTTTGTTTTCCAAATCCGGATTGTTAAGCGTGATGGAGACTTCCGGATAGCGCTTCACCATTTTCTGTAAACCGCAACCCGCTAAAATTAAGGCTGATAAAGCCAAAACGCAAATGAGACTTCTTGATTTCATTGTATAATTGTTTTTGTTGTGTTTTAATTACAAATAACTTTTTGCAAAAATACGCATTTTCAATCAAATTTCATACTTTATTTTTCAAAATTTCATTGAAAATATAAATATGCTTATTCAAAAATGAAATTACCTCCTTCCGTCTTGCAAAGAGATTCCGACGTAAGGAGGAATCATCGGAATCTCAACAATATTAAAAGGGATAATTCCAAAAAAATAATATTTCACTTTTTACATAAATTCTTCCCAAGTTTTCATTATTTTTGCTTCACAATTTATAAGAAAGATGAAACTGCAAAAACTTCTATTCTTTGGTCTCCTGCTGTTGGGATTAACGGCCTGCGGCGACCTCCAATTTCAGCACATTGACGGCAATGCTTTTGGCACTTACTATGCCGTGACCTATAAAGGGAAGGAAAATCCCAATCTGCAACATTCCGTGGATTCCATTTTAGACGAAATCAACGCCACCTTTTCCATTTTCAATGATTCTTCTTTAATTTCAAAAATCAATAATAATCAAGAAGTTACATTAAATAATGATTTTATGGAAGTCTTTACCATTGCCCAAAAAATCGGTGAGGAAACCAACGGTTCCTTCGAAATGACCATTGGACCGTTGGTCAATCTTTGGGGCTTTGGCAAGCATCATCGCGATACAAATATAACGCAGGAACAAATAGATTCCGTGCTTCAACTCGTCAGTTACAAAAAAATAAGCATTCAAAATCAGCAAATCGTCAAAGAAAATCCAGACATTAAACTTGATTTCAACGCGTTGGCCAAGGGTTATGCCGTTGATAAAGTGGCGGAATTTTTGGTATCGCAAGGGTATAAGGACTGCTTGGTAGATATTGGCGGCGAAATCGTGGCGAAAGGCAAAAAATACCACGACGAAATGTGGAATATCGGGGTTCAAGAACCGACCGAAACCCGAGACGGAGAACTGCGATCGGCACAAACCTTCCATTTGTGCGACCAAGCCACCGCCACTTCTGGAAATTACCGAAATTATTTTGAGGAAAACGGACAACGCTATACCCACATTATCAATCCCCGCACAGGCCGACCAGAAAAAAGCAATCTGCTAAGCGTCACCGTCATTGCCGACCGCTGCGTTACAGCTGACGCCTACGCCACGGCCTTTATGGTAATGGGCAGAGAAAAAAGTAAGGAATTCTTGAAAAACCACCCGGAATTGCAATGTATTTTCATTTATGATGACCAAGGAAAATACAAATTGGAGGTCAGCCAAAAATAATACTTCAAAATTTTTATAATCAATATTTTACGAAATTTTTTTCCTAAAAAGAGAACAAAAACAACCTCGTTTTGCGATTTTTTTTGTATCTTTGCATTTTAATAGTATATTATAAATATGAAAAAGGGTAAGTTAACATATTTCTCATTCTTAGTAATCACTATTTTTGCGGTGTTTGCTATCGTATTTTCCTCCTGCTCAGCACAAAAGAAATACGGACAAAGTGTACACGAAAATTCTCATTACCAACGTGTTAGAGTTAAACAAGCCAAATGGAACACCACAACTTCCACTTCTACCACCTACTACATCAAAAAACAGAAACAGCCCAAGCGTTACAATCCGTAACTTCCTGTTTTCTAATTACTTATTAATTAACTTTATATGAAACTGAAATTTCAATTATTTATATTTTGTACCTTGACTTTTGCGCTTCCTTTCGGCATCTTTGCCCAAGAAGACAACAGTCTCAAGTTCAACACCGTTGACGGAGTGCCCGTGATGGATGAAGAATTGGAATTTGATACGGCTGGGTTTATGTTGGACACCATTGAATCGGGCTATTTCGACAAAATTGACATTAACGTAGCTCCCATCCTAGTCCTTTATTTCAAATGGATGCCTGGCTCCGGTACCGACGAAGTCTCTAATATTGCCGCCGTACAATACAAGCACCATACCCCG
>JAKSMH010000241.1 GCA_024400715.1 Bacteroidales bacterium
TTGTGCCCATTGCCACGAAATGCCAGTAGTTCATCGGGCGGAAAGATAGAAAAAGCGGCTCCATGAAATCGCGGCATCAGTTTATGCTCGGAAAAATTAAAGCAGTTTCAGTTGTCCCTTGTACATGGCTGAACTTGTTGTTTTGTGACTCTTGGCAAGTTTGAACGAGGCCTTTTTCTAGGAAAAATATTGAAAAAAGACCTGATTTGCGTGCTTAACAGGGGCTTTTTTTAGGAAAAATATTTGAGAAAAAGGGCCTTTCTATTTGGCTTGTCAAAAAAATGTGAAAAACAACGCCGTGTTTTGTGCGAATCTTACCTAAAACAACACGTTGTTTGATACGTTTTTGTATATTTAAAAAGTACCGTAAGTCTGTAACATCGAAGGGAGGCTATCTTGAAACGAAAAATCTGCGATTTCCTTAGGAATTGGTATTCCGACGCAAAAAGAAAGCCGCTCGTGATGCGCGGTGCACGGCAGGTCGGCAAAACATGGCTTGCCCGCAATCTTGCAGAAGAATTGCAGTTGGACTTGGTGGAAGTCAATGCCGAAAGGGATTTTGAACTCATTGAGATATTCCGAAATACGAAGGTGAAGGAATGTTTTCGCCAACTGGAAATCTTCGTTGGAAAAAAGTTGGATCCGTCTAAAACCCTGCTTTTCTTTGACGAGGTTCAGGCGGCTCCTTTTGTCATTCCGAATCTACGTTGGTTCTATGAGGATTTTCCAGAATTGGCGGTAATTGCCACGGGTTCCCTTTTGGACTTTGTTCTGGAAGACCATGATTTCAGCATGCCTGTTGGGCGCATCAGTTATTGTCATGTGGAGCCGATGTCCTTTGTAGAGTTTCTTTGGGCGAATGGCGAGGACTTGCTTGCAGACGAAATGGCGTGTGCTTTGGAATCCCATGAAATTGCACCGATACTGCATAAAAAACTGAATAGCCTCTTTTACGAATACACGGTGGTTGGTGGGCTTCCGGCAGTTGTGGAAGCGTGGACGGAAAATCATGACGATACGGAACGTTGCCGTCTCCAGAACGACATCATTCAAAATTACAATGACGATTTTAACAAATACCGCAAACGTATAAATGTGGAACCGCTCCGCCAGACTTGGCTCAGTGTCGCAAGTCAGTTGGGTTCTCGCTTCATGTATAGCCACATCAATTCTTCTGTACGTCAACCCCAGCTTAAGGAATGCCTGAGGTTGCTGACACTGGCAAGACTCTGCAATAAGGTTTGTCATACCGCCGCAAACGGGATTCCACTAGGCGCGGAAGCGAAGGAGGAAATTTTTAAGTGTGTCTTTATTGATACGGGATTGGCGCTTAATGCGCTTGGACTTCGGCCTATTACTGATGTGAATTTTGAAAACGCGTTGTGGGCGAACAAGGGCGCTCTTGCCGAACAGATTGCGGGCATGTTGATGAGGACCGGTGCCTCGCCTCAGAAGTCTGAACTTTTTTACTGGCAGCAACTAGGCTCAAACAATGCAGAGATTGACTACTTGATTCAGGATAATGGCGTGATTGTCCCGATTGAAGTCAAGGCCGGAAAAAGCGGCTCCATGAAATCGCTGCATCAGTTTATGCTCGGCAAAAAATTGAAGCGGGCCATTCGCTTTGATTCGAACGCCCCGTCTGTTCAGGAACTTTCCGTGAAGACGCCGGCAGGCGAACCTGTGGAGTACACGCTTTTCAGTTACCCCTTGTACATGGCTGAACTTGTTGTTCGATTAGGATGACGGCTGTTTTGTGACTTTTGGCAGGTTTAAACAATGTCTTTTTCTTGACAAAAGGGCGGGAAAAAGACCTTTTCTTTGTTTTTTGGTGGGGGAAGCCTCCCCCTCGCTCTAGCCTCTTCTCGTCACCGCAAATGTCATCCCCGACCTGATCGGGGATCCCGCAGAAAAGACTCGAAGAGTCTGCCGCTACCCCCTCTGCGGGGCTCAGACGCCGCCCCTCAACGCCCCGCTTGCATTGCTATGGCCGAGCTGCAGGAGTTATTGGGACGCACTGGCTATGAATGTGACAGGGGAAGTTTCTGCCTCAAATGAAAAATGTAGGTGATTTACTGTGGTCTGTTGATTCCTTGCCCCGCTTTTATTTATATTCTGGGGGACATAGTTTGAATCGTTCAATCCGTTTTAAACGACAATTTTAAGGGTATTTGCTCTTATTCTGGTTACTGAAATACGACCAATTTTTCAAATCGACTAGGAATAAGGCAAGCGCTCACGTCCCATTGGGGCGTGGGTTGTTTGTGCTTATTTGTCGATGGGTACTTGGTCGTAACCTCAGTAACAATGAGCATAAATGATTCCACGCCTTTTTTTTGTGGTCATTTGGGGTTCAAGAATAAAAAGTGAATGTCCGCCACTTTTTTTCATAGGAGCCACAAATGATTAGACAAATCCAAGAAGCTAACGAGAACGTTAACGCAAATAACGAACTTCTCAAGGCATTAAAGAAAATCATTCCGAATGCAATCGGCAAAGACGGCTCCGTTGATGTGGACGAAATTCGCTACTGGGCGCAAAAGGCCGTCGGTGATAAAAATCTTGTAACCGAGGAACGCGAAACTTTCAATTTCTTGGGCAAAGATTACGCAAGATTACTTTACTCCCTGGACACGGAAACCGTCATTGTTCCCGACAAGGAAAACAACAGGAAGGCAGAAAACAAGGAAAGCGAAAATCTTTACTTGTCTGGCGACAATCTTGAGGTTCTGAAACATCTCCGTCGTTCTTACGAAGGACAAGTGAAGTGCATTTATATTGATCCTCCTTACAACACCGGGTCTGATGATTTCGTTTACAACGACAGCTTTGACTTTACGGAAAAAGACATCCAGGAAAAACTGGGTTTTGAACCTAATTCTGAATCTGCAAAACGAATCCATAAAATGATTAGCCGCAAGACATCCCGTTCCCATGCGGCATGGCTTACCTTTATGTACCCGCGACTGAAATTGGCCCGAGCCTTGATGAAAGATGATGGTGTTATTTTCATCAGCATTGACGATAATGAACAGGCTAACCTGAAGATTCTGTGTGATGAAATTTTTGGCGAAGAGAATTTTGTAGCAAATATTATTATCAAATCAAACAAGAGAGGACAGACTTAT
>JAKSMH010000242.1 GCA_024400715.1 Bacteroidales bacterium
TTCCCTATATTGGTCCCCTCTGCGCCGCCATCATCTCCATTGTCATATCTTGTACCGCTCTAATTCCCCTGTCTCCAACCAGTACGGACTTATTAATTAATGTGATTAAGGTGGGTTGTACCTTCTTAGGATGTAAAATGATTGATGACTTTGTGCTTCAACCCGTCATCTATGGGAAAAGCGTACAAGCCCATCCCATCGAAATTTTCATCGTGATTTTAGCAGCCGCTCAAATTGGCGGAATATTGGGTATGATCTTTGCCGTTCCCGCCTACTCGCTTATCCGTATTGTCATCAAAGAATTTTTCGGTCAATATTTCGAAGAAAAGGATGAACAAGAGACCAATGAAAACGCCATCGATATTAATTAAACACCTGGTCAAATGAAACCAGCGTTTTTTCAACACAAAATTATATTGTATTAAAATAAATTATTATGGTAGAATATCGAAAATATCCATACGCTGAAAGCGACATCCTTCGGCGTATCGAACAATACAAAAAAATGGATTTGCAGACGATGACTGAACAGGAAGCCTATCGCTTCATTTTGAGTGTCATCGATTTAACCACCTTGGAAGGCAGCGACAACGCTAAAAAGATCAATGACCTTTGCGCGACCGCCATCCATTTCAAGGATAACGAAAAAAACATTCCGAGTACGGCTTCCGTATGCGTTTACCCACCATTCGTTCATCAGGCCAATACATTACTCAAAAACACTGACATTTTAGTGGCCTCCGTCGCTGGTGGATTTCCAGCCGGACAAACGCCCATCGAGATCAAATTAGCTGAAGTAAAATATGCCGTGGAATCTGGCGCCGACGAAATTGACATGGTCATCTCACGCGGCAAATTTCTGGAAGGAAACTACCAAGAGGTTTTTGACGAAATCGCCGCCATCAAAAACGTGTGCGGAGCTGCACGACTCAAAGTCATCTTGGAAACCGGCGAACTGCAAAGTGCCGACAACATTTATGCCGCATCCTGGATTGCCATGTGTGCTGGGGCAGACTTTATCAAAACCTCCACCGGCAAGTTTTCCGTCAATGCCACCCCTGAATTCTTCCTCATCATGCTTGATGCCATCAAAAACTACTATAAAGAGACCGGAAAAATGACAGGAATGAAACCAGCCGGCGGCATTTCCGACCCCGACACGGCCCTTCTGTATGTCAAAATTTTGGAAAATGTCCTTGGAAAAAATTGGCTGAACAAAAAATATTTTAGAATCGGAGCAAGCCGTCTGGCCCAAAAAATCGCAGAAAAAATTAAATAATGATTTTTTTTTGTAAAATGTTGCTTTTGAATGAAATAAATGTGTATTTTTGCAATTCAAAAAAAATCAATTATTCACAAACAATAAAATATAATTATTATGACAAAAGCTGAAATCGTAAATGAAATTTCCAACAAAACAGGTTTCGACAAAAATGCCGTTCAAACTGTAGTAGAAGCTTTCATGAATAGTGTTAAAGGTTCTTTAGCAAAGAATGAAAATGTTTACTTAAGAAGTTTCGGCAGTTTCATCGTTAAAGAAAGAGCAGAAAAGACAGCAAGAAATATTTCAAAAAAACAAACCATCGTTATCCCAGCTCACAAAATTCCAGCTTTCAAACCTTGCAAGACTTTCGTAAACGTAGTTAAAAAAATCAAATAATTAACCCATTAAAATCATCTTACAATGCCTAGTGGTAAAAAAAGAAAAAGACATAAGATGTCGACCCATAAGAGAAAAAAACGTCTCAGAAAGAACAGACATAAGAAGAGATAGTCCTCTTATGGGGTAAAAGAACTGAAAAACTAAATGATATGTATCCGCATATTGTTTAGTTTTTCATTTATAGGAAACCAATCATGACCGACAACGAGATAACCAAAGAATTAATCATAACTTCCCATACCAACGAAGTTCAAATCGCGCTCCTCGAGGACAAGAAACTCGTTGAGATACATCGCGAGACTTCTTCCGACTGCCATTCCATAGGAGACATTTATCTGGGTACGGTGAGAAAGATTATGCCTGGACTCAATGCCGCTTTTGTCAATGTGGGAAGCGAAAAAGATGCCTTTCTCCATTACCTCGACTTAGGCAGTCATGCCCGCACGATTAACGAATTTGTTAATCAAGCCATTAACTACAACAAACGGAGCATTGCCAAAGTCAAACCACTCGAAGAAGTTGAAAAAAACGGCAAAATCGGCAATGTATTATCCTCAGGACAAAAAATCCTGGTGCAGGTGGCCAAAGAAGCCATTTCCACCAAAGGTCCGCGTATCACCACCGAAATTTCCTTCGCCGGCAGATATTTGGTCTTGGTACCCTTTATGGACAAAATCAATGTCAGCCAAAAAATCAAAAACAGCCAAGAACGAAAGCGACTGAAAAAGATTGTACAAGGCATCAAACCGCAGAATTTCGGTATTATTATCCGCACCGTCGCCAAAGACAAAACCGTAGAAGACCTTTCCGCTGACTTACAGCAATTGAAATCCAGATGGGACAACGCCGTCAACAAACTGTTTAAGGCCGAGGCCCCCGTCAAAATCGCCGATGAACTGGACAAAACATCCGCCCTCATTCGCGATATGGTCAACGACTCCTTCAACGCCATCTATATCGACTCGCAAAGCATTTACCGCGAAGTGGTTGACTACCTCAAGAGTTTTTCCTCAGAGAAAACCGACATAGTCAGATTCTACAACGAAAAACAACCTATTTTTGAGCATTTCAACGTTGCCAAACAAATCAAAGGCTCGTTCGGCAAAGTCGTCACCATCAAAAACGGCATTTACCTCATTATCGAACACACCGAGGCCATGCACGTCATTGATGTCAACAGCGGAAATCGGGTCAAGTCCAGCCAAACCCCTGAAGACAACGCCTTCGACGTCAACGTCTCCGCCGCACAAGAAATCGCCCGACAACTGCGTCTGCGAGATATGGGAGGAATTATCACCATTGACTTTATCGACATGCACGACCCTGCACATAAATCACTGCTATTCAAGAGGATGCAGGAGTTTATGGCAAATGACAAAGCACGTCACACCATTCTTCCCCTTAACAAATTCGGGCTGCTCGAAATCACCCGACAACGTGTAAAGGAAGCCACCGTCATT
>JAKSMH010000243.1 GCA_024400715.1 Bacteroidales bacterium
CAGCACGGTCAAGGCCAAAGCCTGGAAAGAAGGAATGACCGCCAGCAACATCAGCACCAATACTTACAACTTCCCTGTTTCTGTGGCCAACATCGCCGAATTCAAAGCTGCCAACACAACTACCAGCACCACCGTCTATAAAATCACTGGCGATGTCACATTCGTTTATGAAAACGGCAGCAACATGTACATTCAAGATGCGACGGGTGGATTGTTGATTTACGACAACCAAAACGTAATTACCAACAGTTACAATGAAGGCGACGTCATCAGCGGCGGCGTAGTGGGCACCTGTTCTTTCTACAATGGGCTGAGAGAACTGGTACCCAGCCGCGATTTGGCTGAAGAAAGCGGCAATACGGGAAGCGTTATTCCTATGACCGCCACGGTTGAAGACATTGTCAATGAATACGACACTTACGAATCTCGTTTGGTTCGCTTAGCATCTGTCAATTTTGTTGATGGGGGTCAGTTCACCACCGGAACCGCCAGCAATATGGAAATCGATCAGTATGGTGAAACTATGGTATGCCGTAGCAATTTCAAGAATTTGGATATGACCATCAACGCAGGTGCCGAAGCCAACGTGGTCGGTTTTGTCAGCATTTTTTCCAACAACAGTGGCACTGATTTCCAGATCTTCCCACGTGCCAATGCCGACATTGAATTGATTCAGAGCGAACAGGTAGCCACACCAACTTTCTCACCCGCGTCTGGCACCTACGAAAGCCAAGTTGAAGTTACCATTTCCTGCGCCACGGAAGGTGCCGCTATTTATTATACATTGGATGGTTCCGAACCCGATGAATCGGCCAACTTGTATTCCGCACCTATCACGCTGAACTCTTCCACTACAGTAAAAGCCATCGCTATTAAGGAAGGTTGGGATGACAGCGAAATAGCCAGTGCCGCCTACCAAATCACGACAGGCATTAGCGAAGTGGAAAGCGCCACCCTCATCTACCCTAACCCGGCTTGCCAATCGTTGAACATTATCACCACGACAGCTATCAACCACGTGGAAATCTATACAATGGCAGGACAAAAAGTGAGCGAGCAGCGTTGCAACGGAACGCAAGTCAGCTTGAATGTAAGTTCATTGTCAGCTGGAATGTACTTCATGAAGATTTATACCGAAGAAGGCGTTTCGACTCAAAAATTCAATATCGCGAGATAAGGTTTACAATTCTTTATACTAATGAAAAACGGATGGCTAAAAACCATCCGTTTTTTTTGTACAAGCCATCGCAGAAGTTTGCCACCATAGTTTTTAAAACAAAAAAAAGACGACAATTTGTCGTCTTAATTTTTGCGAAAGTGGAGCGGAAGACGGGTCTCGAACCCGCTACCTACAGCTTGGAAGGCTGTCGCTCTACCAAATGAGCTACTTCCGCGAAGGATGTGGGAGGGGGAGGATTCGAACCTCCGAAGGCTGCGCCAACAGATTTACAGTCTGCCCCATTTGACCGCTCTGGTACCCTCCCAAAGAGCCGATAGACGGACTCGAACCGCCGACCGGCTGATTACAAATCAGCTGCTCTACCAACTGAGCTACATCGGCTTTGGAATTTATCCTTTCAAATAACGTCTTCCCTCTTTGAATTTGGGACTGCAAAAATAGGACTTTTTTCAATACAAATCACACTCTTCGCACATTTTTTTCAATTTTATTTTTATCTATCACAAAATCAATAAAATAATTTTTCATTGACTATTATTTTCGACCTAAAATCAAGTAAATATAGGCAAGCGGACAAGGCCATTATAAATTAGTTTCGGAAGAAATTATCAAAAAAAAAGTTTTTGACATAGATTTTTTGAAAAAAAGGAATTATTCCTTTTCATCTTGTCAAGAGATTCCGACTTCGCTACGCTTCGTCGGAATGGCGACGAGTGTTGTGATTGGAGCGAGTACGAAGTGCAGGCGGCTGACACGATAGCAGAATTTTTAGTGAATCGCAGCAACCACCCCGGCCTACGGCCACCCCTCCTTTTTAAGGAGGGGAATTTTTTGCGTGGCAAGCACCAAACGTAGTAAAGCGGTAAGCGCAACCCATGCGAAGCAAGGGAACCGCCCTAATAATGAAAATAAAACACATCTTCGACCGGCGTACGGGCATAAAGATTGCCAATTGAGAATAATTTTGTACCTTTGCATTTTATATATACTATAAAATTAAATGAAAAAACTCATTGACAAACTATCCCAAACGCAGCTTCTAAGTCGTGATGAATTGATCCTGCTGATTGACAATCGGAACGAAGAACTCGCCGAATACCTGTTTCAAAAGGCACGAGAAGCGAGACATCAATATTATGGACACGACATTTTTGTCCGCGGGCTGATTGAGATTTCCAACTGCTGCCGGAACGACTGCCTCTATTGCGGCATCCGGCGCAGCAACGACCAAGCTGTTCGTTACCGCCTGACCAGCGACGAAATTTTGGAATGTTGTGAAACGGGCTACAAATTGGGGTTTAGGACTTTTGTGCTGCAAGGCGGCGAAGACCTCAGCTTCACGGACGAGAAAATAGTGGAAATCATTCGGCGAATCAAACAAGTCTTTCCCGATTGTGCGGTAACCTTGTCAATTGGAGAGAAATCTTACGAGAGTTACCTTCGCTATTATCAAGCGGGGGCCGACCGCTATCTTCTGCGGCACGAGACGGCCCACGCGGCCCATTACGCACGCTTGCATCCTGCGGAAATGTCGCACGCACGTCGAATGCAATGTTTGCGGGATTTGAAAGACATCGGCTACCAGACCGGCACCGGCTTTATGGTGGGATCGCCGTTTCAAACCACGGACGACATCGTGGAAGACCTGCTGTTTATCGCGAATTTCCAACCGGAAATGGTCGGCATTGGGCCCTTCGTCCCGCACCACGAAACCCCCTTTGCCCGACAGCCGGGCGGAACGCTTGAGTTAACGCTTTATCTCTTGGCCATCATCCGCTTGCTGTTGCCCAAGGTGCTACTTCCCGCCACGACAGCCTTAGGCACCATTGCCGCCGACGGACGCGAAAAGGGCATCCTGGCCGGTGCCAATGTCATTATGCCCAACCTATCCCCACGAAGCGCACGGCAGAAATATATGATTTACGACAACAAA
>JAKSMH010000244.1 GCA_024400715.1 Bacteroidales bacterium
CAACATATCACGCTATCCAATTTCAAAAGTTACGAGACAGCCGAATTTGATTTCAGTGCCAATGTCAACGGCATTGTGGGCGAAAACGGAAGCGGCAAAACCAACTTGTTAGACGCCATCTACTACCTTTGCTTTTGCAAAAGTTTCTTTTCTTCCCAAGACCAGTTCTCCGTCAAGTTCGACACTGATTTTTTTGCCATTCACGGTGATTTTGTCAATCGTCAACAGGAGAACACCACCCATATCGGCCGCACCTACAAAGTCGGCGGCCGCAAGTCGATAAAGGCCAACCAAAAGGAATACGACCGCTTCAGCGACCACATCGGTCGTTATCCGCTCGTGATGGTTTCGCCCTACGACAACGACATCATCAACGAAGGCAGCGACACCCGACGCCGTTTTTTCGATATGATTATCTCCCAGTTTGACAAAGAATATCTCCAACAACTCATCTCCTACCAGAAAATCATCCAGCAACGCAACACCTTGCTCAAGAGCTTCTTCGAGCACAACAACTACGACCCCATTCTATTGGAAGTATTTGACAACCAATTAATTCCGTTAGGAGAATATATTTTTCAAAAAAGAAAGGAATTTATCGGTGACATCCTTTCCGTTTTCAACCAGCATTATCGGTATTTGTCGCAAGGCCGCGAAAGCGTCAGCATTGACTACGAATCCAGCTTAAACGAAATGACTTTTGCCGACGGTTTGAAAAGTTCCGCCATCGCCGACCGGAAGGCGGGTTACACGACTTTCGGCATTCACAAAGACGACTTCCAATTTCTGATTGACGGCCGCTCGGTGAAACGTTTCGGATCGCAAGGACAACAAAAATCCTACGCATTGGCCCTGAAATTGTCGCAATTTGACTACATTGTTGAGCGAAAAGGCATTAAACCGATATTGTTGCTGGACGACATTTTCGACAAATTGGACAAAAAGCGTACGGCACAACTCTTGGATTTGGTTGGACAAGACCATTTTGGGCAAGTGTTCATCACCGACACGGACGAAGTTCGCGTGAACGAAATATTAAATGCGAGAAACATCGAGCACAAGGTGTTTCACATCAGCAAATAAACACGTTTTATTGTTCTGAAGAGGACATATTTCCCCCACCCTGCTGCGACTTAGATTCCAATTCCATTTTTCCGAAACGGAAAGTGATACCAGCGCTAATGGAACGGCTCACATATTTTGACGTACTGGAAGTAATGTAATACGGGTTATTGTTTTCCGTCGCATTCTTATTCCAGTTGAAAATATCGTTTACGTTAATGTGGACAGACAGCATTCGTTTGCAAAAATCGGCACGGAGACCGCAGTCGATGGAGTATCGAGATTTGGTGGTTGTAAACATCGTCACACTCGGAGAACTATAGTTGGCGGAAGCGAAGACTTCCAACACCTTCCACAACTTGGCCCAGAAATTCAAGCGGAAACTGTAATTCCAATTGGGTGTAACGTGTTGCACGCCATCGCGGAACATAAACTTCGACTGAGTATAATACACATTCGCATAAAAGCGGATGTTCATAAAGGCCTTTAAGCGATAGGTCACATTCAGTTCGCCACCGGTACTCAAACTCTTTCCCGAATTCACCGGTTTCGAAAAAGTAACTATTCTATCAAAATACGGATCATAGATTACATCTGAAAGAGAATTGATTTCGTTATCCGAATTTCTAAAATAGGCCGTAACGCCCACACTGCCGAATTTCTGGAAGAACTTGGTCCAGCCCGCTTCCACGGAATTGGTAAAGGTTTGACTAAGATCGGGATTACCAATGGAGAATCCGTCTTCACCATATTCTTTATACGTGGTTAATTGCCAAGCCGACGGATTTCGCACGCGGCGGGTATAACTCAATTTGAAGTTGTGCATAGACTCGGTACGATAGGACAAGTGCAAAGAAGGAAACAGACTGAAATAATCCTTTTTCACATTATCGGCGGGAGAATTCAGTATTTGATAATCAAAATGGCTATATTGTCCACGCAAACCGCCTTTCAAGGTAAAATTGCCGAAACGATGTTCCACTGTGACGTAGGCGTCAAAATCGCCTTCCAGCATCTTGGTATCTTTCGAGCGTAAAGAGTCGGTATAAAAAAGGTTGGAACCGTCGCGAGCCAAAGTATCGTAACATTCGGCATCGTTTGACTTTTCGAGACTTCCGCTAATACCGACGGACAGTTCCCCGTCTTTATGGTAAGGGAAAGTATAGTCCACGCCACCGTCAAAACCGTAGGAATTGGATTTCGACAAGCCGTCCTTTCGTCTATCCAAATAGGATTGCTGAACATAATCTCGGTTAAAAATGGAAGTGGAATTATCGAATCTGAAATTTCCGCCTAAATTGGCTTCAATTTTATGGCCTTTCTTATCAAAATCGTGCTGGTACCAGATTCCCGTATAGGCACCGGCATTCCAGTACTTGGACGAATTCAATCCTGTATATTCATAATTTTCCGGTCCTCCAGGGCGTAAATATTCCGTTCTGGAATCGATGGTTTCGCTTCGGCTGTTACTATAGCTGGGCCAGGAACCCAACCACATACTGATGCTATTCATTGAATCGATGGTACAAGAAGCGTTAAAACTCACACCGCCACGAATACTATGGGTTTTACTTTTTCCACTACCGATTTCATAACTTGACGTATCACCCTGATCCGTCAAACGCAAGCCGGTGTTGGTAGAGGTGTTGTTCCTTTGACCGTACGAGCCGTGCATAAAGAAATTCAGCGACCATTTTTCGTTGGCCCAGACGTACGACAACCAAGGTCCCGCATCGGGTGTTGATGAGCCCCGGATGCCAAAACTGATGAAACTATTCTTTTTGATATTGGACGTGGTGACGATATTGATAATGCCGGCATCGCTTTTGGAGCTGTATTTGGCGGAGGGATTCGTGATGACCTCGATTCTATCGAGCGTATTGGCGGGCAACTGCTGGATAAATTCCTTCAGGTTATCCTGCGTCAAGTGTGAAGGTTTGCCGTTGAGCCAGATATCGACCGACGAGACGCCACGAAGGGTGATATTGCCTTCGATATCGACCTCGACGCCCGGTGCGTTTTGCAAGGCATCGGCTGCGGTACCG
>JAKSMH010000245.1 GCA_024400715.1 Bacteroidales bacterium
AAAAATTATTATTTTTGCAAATTCATTATTATGGAATAAAAAGAATAAAAATATAAATTATGAAAACTTTCAAGATTTTATTATCAGCAGTATTAGTTGCAGTATTAACTTTTTGTGTATCAACAAGTTATGCACAAAATTGCAAAGATGAAAACGGCTACCCCAAGAAAGGCGGCATTGCCTTAACCCGTGACGATGAAAACGGCAACCACAACACGCCGACCGCGGCCATGTCACTGCCAAAATTCAAAGGCGGTTCCAAAGCCCTGTATCGTTACATCTACAAAAACCAACAATATCCACAGAACCTCAAGAACAAGGGTATCAGCGGCCAAGCTCAAGTAAGTATGATGGTACACGCCGACAGCACCATTACCGATGTGGAACTTTTCAAGACATCGGGTTACAAGGAAATGGATGATGAAGCCATCCGCTTGATGAAGAATTCACCCAAGTGGGTTCCAGCCAAGCAAGACTGCCAATGCATTGATATGAGAACCGTAGTTACCGTTCCATTTGACCCCACCAGAAAATAAAAGAGGCGGTAAGACCCGCATTCACAAGATTTAATAAACAAATTAGTGCCGTCACGGATTTCGTCCTGACGGCATTTTCCGTGTAAAAACTCCGAAATTTCAGGCAAAAATGCCACAAAACAACGGGATTTTACATCGTTTTATGTCGTAACTATTTATATTTCAACAAGATAAAATTTCAGCTTTTTATTCAAAAACAGAAATATTTGTACAAAAAAGCTGTATCTTTGCAACCTCATTTGACGATGACCAATGGTGTAATGGTAGCACTACAGTTTTTGGTACTGTCTGTCTAGGTTCGAATCCTGGTTGGTCAACTAGTAGAACTCTCACTTCCTTCAAGTGGGAGTTTTTTGTAAGGATTGCGGGGGCTGATGAGCTCCCGTATTTGTTATAAATTGACAATTACAAATTGGATGCGTGGAGTTGAAGGAGATTAAAATAAAAATTGGGGCGACAAACTTTGCCAAAGGACAGAAAACTTATTCAATATAAATCCTGGCATTGCGAAGGGGAATGGCACTGAAAAAAGACATCATTTATCATTTGAAATAATAAAACATAAAAAATAACAATCAAAACCAACAACAATGGAAGAAAGTTTGAATTTAATTGAAACCTTTGCCGAATTCAAAGAGTTCAAGAATATTGAAAGAGAGACTTTGATGCGTATTTTGGAAGACGTGTTTCGTTCCGCGCTGACAAAGAAATACGGTCCGGATGCCAAGTTTGAAGTCATCGTCAATGTGGATCGTGGCGATTTGGAAATCCAGAGGACCCGTGAAATCGTGGAAGACGACGAGGTGGAAAATGAATTTACCCAAATATCCCTTTCCGAGGCCATCAAAATCGAACCCGACTTTGAAGTAGGCGAAGAAGTGATGGAAAACATCCGTTTGGCAGGTTGTGCGAGAAGAGAAAGGCTGGCGGGCCGCCGGGGCCTCATCACGAGGAGCAGGGAATACGAGAAAGGCCTGGTAGAGAAGAAGTATGAACACCGTATCGGCGAATTGGTTACCGGTGAAGTGAACCAGGTTTGGCGCAAGGAAATTCTGATTACCGACGAGGAAGGCGTGGAATTGGTATTGCCGAAATCGGAACAGATTCCTGCCGACCGCTACAAGAAGGGCGACACGCTCACCGCAGTCGTACTTCGCGTTGACGTCCACTCCTCTACCCCGCTGATTATCATCTCCAGAACTTCCCCGCTTTTCTTGGAAAGACTGCTTGAAAACGAAATCGTGGAAATCAACGACGGCCTCATCACCATCAAGAACGTGGTACGCGTTCCCGGTGAAAGAGCGAAAGTGCTGGTGGAATCCTTCGACGACCGCATCGACCCGGTGGGTGCCTGCGTGGGTATGAAGGGCAGCCGCATCCACAGCGTTGTTCACGAATTGCACGACGAAAGCATCGACGTCATCAACTACACTTCCAATATTGAACTGCTCATCACCAGAGCGTTGAATCCCGCCAAGATTTCCTCTATCGAAATCAATGAGGAAAGCAAGACCGCCAATGTCTATATGAAACAAGACCAGGTTTCGTTGGCTATTGGCAAGGGCGGCAACAACATCAAGTTGGCCAGCAAGCTCTGCGGCTACGATATTGACGTGTTCAGAGACGATGTCGTTGAGGAAGAAGATGTTGACTTGGACGAATTCAAAGACGAATTTGACGAATGGATTATCGAGGCCTTCAAGAAAATCGGTTGCGACACGGCTAAAAACGTCTTGGCTATCGAACGCAACGAACTGATCCAAAGAACCGACCTTGAAGAAGAAACCGTTGACGAAGTCCTTGCCTCCATCAAGAAAGAATTAGACATCGAATAAGTCAATGCTTGACAGGCCTTACGGCCTACCCGTAAACACAGACTCATTGAACGTAACGGTAAAACAACAAACGAAAACAAATAAAAATATATGGCAGAAGGAAGAAAAATACCACGATTAGGAAAAGCCGCAGGCGAATTTAACGTTGCCATCGGCACCATTACGGCATTACTCAAAAAGAAGAATTTCGACATTGCAGAAAGTCCCAATTCCAAATTGACGGAAGAGATGTACGATATTCTCATCAAGGAATTCCAAGGCGAGAAATTGGTCAAGGAAGAATCCAAGAAGATTGAAATCGGCACATTCAAGAAGGATGAAGAGGTCATAGACACGCCTCAACCCGCCGACGTTCCCGAGGAAGAACCGCAGGAAGAAGCAATCTTCATCAAGAAAGTCAATGTGATGGAACCGGAACCGGTAGTTATTCCCGTGGGAAACCCCCAACCCAAGATTATTGGCAAAATAGATATCGAGCCCAAGAAAAAAACTTCTGCCAAGAAGGCCGCCACTACTGCCAATAATGAAGAAGAGACCGTTCAAGCGACCGCTGAACCCGAAGTGACAACAAGTCAGAAAAACACTGAGGTAAAACAAAGCGAAAGCGAGACGGAAGCCATTCCTCAGGAAACCGAACAGAAAACCGTCAAAGAAATAAAGCACATTGACACGGTTGTTGAACCATTGAAAGACCGTATTGTCACGGTAGGCAAAATC
>JAKSMH010000246.1 GCA_024400715.1 Bacteroidales bacterium
CCTGCAAAATGACCCATAGGACTACTCTGTGTTTTTTTCAGCCTGCAAAATGACCTATACGCAAAAAAAAAATCCCCATCCTGTTTTTTCAGAATGGGGATATCAATTAGGGTAGGAGAGCTCTCTCCGTACTACAATAACTCAACACTTCGTTTGACAAAATCACTCAGTTTTTTGCCCGTAAGAATATTCTGCGAAAGCAACGCCAAATCTATAAGTTGCTGTGTCAGCGCATTTTTCTTCTCCTCGTCGCTTTCGGTCAAGATGCGTTGGGTAATGGTGTGGTTGCCGTTGACAATGAGGTTGTAATGCTCGAAATTGCCAAAACTCGGCTGCCCGGAAATCTTGCCCATATCCTGATAACGACGCATAAATTCGTTCTGCGTAATCATTACCGGAAGATCGCTTTCACTGAGGTTCTCAATCTGAACGCTGAATTTCTCTTTCTCAACATTCGCCTCAAAAAGACCTGTCAGCTTTTCTTTTTCTTCGTCTGACAATTTAGACGGCTGCACTTCGTCCTTCTCGATGAGTTTGTCGATAATGTCGGCATCCACCCGCGTGAATTTGCTCTTTTCGATTTTCTGCTCCAGCATATTGATAAAATGGGTGTCCAAAAAACCGTCCATCAACAAAACATCGTAACCTTTGTCCTTGGCGGCTTCAATATACACGTGCTGCGTATCCACATCGGCCGCATAAAGATAGACGAGTGTGTCGTTTTTGTCCTTTTGCAGCGTTTCAATGTGGCTTTTGTATTCATCCAAGGTGAAATATTTGCCGTCGGTGTTCTTCAAAAGGAAGAATTTTTGAGCTTTTTCGTAGAATTTCTCGTCGGCCAAGGAACCGTATTCGATAAAAACCTTGATGTCATCCCATTTCTTCTCAAAGTCGGCACGGTCGTTTTTGAACATTTCCTCTAATTTTTCCGCCACTTTCTTGGTGATGTGGTTGGAAATCTTCTTGACATTGCTGTCCGATTGCAAATAAGAGCGGGAAACATTCAAAGGAATGTCGGGCGAATCGATAACGCCGTGCAACAACATCATAAACTCTGGAATGATGCCTTCCAGCTGGTCTGTGATAAATACCTGATTACAATAGAGTTGGACTTTGTTTTTCTGTAATTCCAATTGGTTTTTCACTTTCGGAAAATAGAGAATACCTGTCAAGTTGAAAGGATAATCCACATTTAAATGGATTTGGAACAGGGGTTCCTCAAAGACCATCGGATACAGTTCGCGATAGAACTTTTTGTAGTCTTCATCGGTGAGATTCGAGGGTTGCTGCTTCCATAAAGGATTGGTATTGTTGATGATACGAGGTTTCTCAACTTCTTCTTCCTTGTCCTTGCCCTCGGGCTTTTCCCAGACTTTCTCGTTTCCGCAACGAATGGGGATAGGCAAGAAGCTGCAATATTTCCGCAATAGCCCCACGATGCGATAAACATCTAAAAAGTCTTCCGAGTCTTCGGCAATGTGTAAGATGATTTCCGAACCGCGTTCGCCCTTGTCGATTTTCTTCATCGTGTATTCTGTGGAACCATCGCAGGTCCAATGCACGGCGGATTCATCTTCTTGATAGGATTTAGTCTTGATTTCCACCAAAGATGACACCATAAAGGCGGAATAAAATCCAAGTCCGAAGTGGCCAATGATGTTGGCGGCATCGGTTCCCTTGTATTTCTCCACAAATTCCTCGGCACTGGAAAACGCAATTTGGTTGATGTATTTTTTCACCTCTTCGCCACTCATTCCTATGCCGTGGTCAATCACACTCAGCGTCTTGACCTCTTTGTCAACCTTTACCTCGATGGTCAAATCGCCCAATTCGCAAGACGCTTTGCCGAGACTAACCAAGGTCTTGATTTTTTGTGAGGCATCTACGGCATTGGAAATCAATTCTCTAAGGAATATTTCCTGATCAGAATACAAGAACTTCTTAATAACCGGAAAGATGTTTTCCGTTTGAACGTTAATTTTACCTGTTGACATAATTTCTATTTTAATTTTAATAATTTACATGAAATATTGTCTGTTTATAAGCAAAATGTGTGCCAAAACCAGTTACTGACAATTTGTCAGTGCTTTTGTCCACGAATGAGTTTAGGTATTGTGTTACAATTATTTATATTTAATGTTGAAATTCTTTTATCTTCATCTGTTAGCGGTAACTCTTTTTTTTGTATTTTTGCAAGCTAATTAAAATTTTAGAATGGATAAAAATACGATTATTGGACTGATTCTTATTTTTGCACTCTTTATGGGTTTTAGTTTTTATACTTCCCACAAGAATGCCAAACAAAGAGATCAGGTGGAAAAGGAGATGGCCGAAAAGCAGATTAAGGCCATGCAGGATTCGATTTCTACGGCAATGGTGGAGCAGGCCGAAAGGCAAGAGGCGAGTGGTCAAGCCAATGGTATGGATTCAACGCAGGTGGTCCCAAAGAAAATGCCCGTCTATGCTACCGCTTTTCAAATGCCGGCAGACGCAAATAATGGTGATTTTCAGGTTGTCACCAACAAAGCCATTTATTCTTTCGCTCGTAAAGGCGGTTACTTGAAACGTATCGAGTTGAAAAATGTATATAAATACGCACCTAAGGGCGAACCCAAACCCCAGGTGGTTTTATACGACGGTGAAGCCAATAGCATCAATATGGACCTGATGCTGAAAAATCAGGCCACGGTGCATACCAAGGACCTTACTTTTTCAAGTGATGTGAAAGACACGCTTGTCGTCACCAAGGACAGTGCCGTATTGTCATTGAAGGTTTTCCCGGCTGCAACCGATGGTGATTCGGCAGTCGCGGACAATCAGGAAAGCTATATCGAATATCGTTATACTTTTTATGCCGACGATTATCATTTCGATTACAAGATCAATTTCGTGAATATGTCCAATTGCTTGTATGCCAATAATTTGACATATTCGTTGGATTGGAATGCCCAACTTACCTGCCAAGAACGCAATTACCAAATCGCCCACGACATTACTACCATATATTATATGGATAATGTTGAAGACGTGAAAAACCTGGATGAACGTAAAAACGACAAGAAGGATTTTTTTATTCTTTTTTAGTGG
>JAKSMH010000247.1 GCA_024400715.1 Bacteroidales bacterium
AATATTGATTGGCGGGCGTTTGGTTGGTATTATGCAGACTCCTCAGGTCGTCGTTGACTTGCCGTCGGGAACTTATACCTTTACCATCCAAAGTATGTTTCCTTATTTTTCTTCTACGATAGAGGTCAATTTATCTGATGAAAAGGAAACTTATATGGAATTTTCTGATAGAGAAAGGGTTTGGGATATTTTGTTTGTGATAGATATTGTTTTATGGTTGGTAAAGGGATTGCTGCATTTAACTGCTCCGTGGACTTGGATTTACGAGATATTTACCAATGGCTATTTTGTGTTATGGTTGATTTATGAATGGCGAATCCGGAAAAATTATTTCCGTGTAAAAGTCTATACCCAGTTTTAAGTGCTTTGTTTTTGAGAATGAATGCTCAGGATGATGGCTCCAACGATAGCAGCCGTGAGAGAAACTATCAGGATGGCGAATTTGGCACTATTGATCATTTGAATACCATCAAAAGAAAGAGAAGTGACGAAAACAGCCATGGTGAAACCTATTCCTCCGAGGAAGCCCGCGCCGATGAGGTGGTTAAAACGTAGGTCTTGCGGAATTCGGCCTAAATTGAACCTGACAGCAATGAACGTGCCAGATAATATGCCCAAGGGCTTCCCCAAAAATAGCCCGCTGGCGATGCCGGCCACGTGAGGTTCATTTAAAATTTCGACAAGATTATTGAAGGTCAATTGACCTTGAGGAAAAATCTCGTTTAACGGAATGGCTGTGTTGGCAAGGATAAAAAGGGGCAGGATAATGAAATAGACGGGATTGTGTAAGGTGTGTTCCAATCGTTTTGACGGAGCCATAACGGGTGTTGGTTCGGCATCAACTTTGAGATGGCTGTGTGAGGGAATCAAAAGGGCAACAAGTATGCCGCTAATGGTGGCGTGTATGCCTGATTTCATCAATAAAAACCATAGTCCAATGCCGGCCGTCAGTAAAAATAATAGTAGCTTTTTTTCGCCTTTGACGGTTTCTGGTCTGCTGACCTTGCTGACGAAGAATAGAATACAGAATAAGAGCAGGGTGAATGCCAAGTAGGTAATGCTCAAGTTGGAAGTATAAAAAGTGGCAATGATAAGGATGGCTCCCAAATCGTCAAAAACGGCCAATGCGGTGAGGAAGACTTTGAGTGATTTAGGAATGCGACTACCTAAAATGGCAATAACGGCGAGGACGAAGGCGATGTCTGTGGACATAGGAATCCCGAATCCCTTTTGGCTGGGAAGGCCCCAGTTGAATCCGAGATAGAACAGGGCGGGAATGAGCATTCCTCCGATAGCTGCCGCAATGGGCAAGATAGCGTGTTTAGGGGATTTTAATTCCCCTTCTTGAAATTCTCTTTTGAGTTCTAATCCGATAAGAAGGAAGAAAATCGCCATCAGTCCGTCATTAATCCAATGGGAGAGCGGATGCCCTCCCACGGAGTGATTCCAAAATTCTTGGTATCCTGCGCCAAATGGCGAGTTTGCAAAAAATAGAGATCCTATTGTGCAGGAAATAAGCAAAATGCCAATAAGGACATCCTTGGGTGTTTTAAGCATAAATTTCATCTTTTAAAGGATTACGATGGTTTTTGCGAATTTTGTAGAAATGGTAGATGAAGACCGCAAGATTTGCTGCCAATGCGATGGCACTGACGGTGAAAAGCGCGCGAGGATCGTGAGAGGAAGGAACACCTAATCGGGGACTGTCAACGAATGACGGGACGCTCATTGTGAACATCATCCAGAAGGCTAATGTTTGGGCGCGATGTTGCAGCCAGGCTCCCTTTTTGATGAAAAATGCGGGAATGGTACAAGATACGAGTAGGGCAGCACCCGCATAAAAGGCGTGGTCGGAAACGCAATTGTAAACGTAGGCGAAGTTCCATAAGTCGTAGGCGATAATCCAAAACCATTTCATATCGGGCCAAATCATATCTCGAGTCTTGTCTTGGCTGACGTATATTCCTAAAAATCCTGAAATGGTAAGGATGTTAAGTATTCCGGCAATACCGTTCATAATATTCCAAGGTCCCGACATCATAACTACACCGTCGATGATTTGTCCGTTGGCGTGTAAACCATAAACTTGAAAATCCCGAATGCATGCTTCTAAAATATTGATGGCCAAAATGAAAGGAGGAAACAAAAGCAAGACTTTGGGTATTTGAGGTTTTGTGTTTTTGTCTGTGATATTACAGGAGGCGTTGCATTTTTTACCTGTTCCCCAATAGCGGATGATTAGAAAGCCCAGGCAGCCGGCTATGGCGGAATAGACTTTTACCCAATGGAACCAGGTTCCCGTGCTGGCACCGCTTCCTGGCGTTGCCGTGTAGGGAATCCACAGGGCGAAAGGTAGAATAAGAGGTAGAACAACGAACAGACTCAGTGCAATCCACTTGTGCGACCTCGCCAATTCGTTGAGGACAATGAGTCCCAGCGTCACACCGCACCAGGCAAGCAGTGTTTCCCAAGACAGACCGTGAAAAAGAAATCCGTTGTACATAACTTTGAATTTTTATTGAAAAAGGCCGTCCCGTACGAGACGGCCTAACGAAAAATGAGGGTTTATTTGACTTCTGTTTTCCACAGACCGTGTTTGTTGCAGTATTCGTAAACAGCAACGGGCTTGTCTTTGCTGTAGAAAGTGGCTTGAGGTTCCATTCCCGGATAAATGTAGGCGATTTGTCCGCCATCTCGGGTTTCAAAATAAATGAACTCAATGTAGTGTTCTTTCAGCATAGGGTGGGCGGTGCTTCCCACTTCTACTTTCCAAATGTTGTCACCCGTTTTCGTGACTACGGGAAGATGCTTTTCGGCACCTTCTTCCGTGGTCTTCGGGGTTAGTTCTTCCATATATTCACTACAGCATTCGACCATAACGCCAGAGTCGATGGCCTTGATTACTACATTGCCACAAATATTGCAGCGGAAAAATGATGTTTTCATAGTTTTTTTGTTTTTAATGGTTAAAAAATCTGTTATTAAGCTTTCTCTTTTTAGTCCAAGGTTAAACTTGGAGTTTCGTATTTTCTTTTTGATAATTCGTGGTCAAGCAGGTAAAGTCCGCCGTTGTCGCCAC
>JAKSMH010000248.1 GCA_024400715.1 Bacteroidales bacterium
TAGCAATCATACCGGCCACCAATGCGCCAAACGACATCAGATTATGGGTAAACAACGAAACGATGGCAAAACCACCGATACAACCCGGCACCAAACCCAACAGAGTGGCCAACAAAATCTGCAAAAACGGTCTGTTGTGCAGGTTTTGCATCCATTTTCCAGCAGAGCCAACATTCACAAACTCTATCAACAACATCATAATCATCACCAGGCAGGTGATGGTCAGCGTATCTCTTAACACATCGATAAATAAATCCAAGTACATTCTATATTATTTAAAGTATATATTATCTTTTAGTATAAACGTTCTCAAACTTTGTCCTCCCCATTAAGGAGCGACCGAGGGTTACTTCATCGGCATATTCCAGTTCTTCGCCGATACCGACACCACGGGCGATTGTCGTGATTTCATTCACTTTATCTTTAATGTTTTTATAGATGAAGAAATTGGTGGTATCGCCTTCCACTGTTGCCGGCAAAGCCAAAACCACTTCATTGATTCCGCCTTCATCCACGCGATTGAATAATTCTTGCAGTTTAAGTTGATGAATGCCAATGCCATCCATCGGGGAAATGACGCCTCCGAGAACGTGATAAACGCCAGAAAACTGATTGGTGTTTTCAATGGCAATCACGTCCCTGATATCTTGCACAACGCAGATAATACTATGATTTCGTTGAGGATTAGCGCATATATCGCAAGTTTCTTTGTCGGACAAATTAAAACAATGCTTGCAATAGCACAAATTTTCCTTCAAGTTGTCGATGGCACTGGTCAGCGCACCCACTTCCGTTTTTTCGGCTTTCACTAAATGCAAAGCGAGACGCAAGGCCGTTCTGCGCCCAATTCCCGGCAATTTGGCGATTTCGTTGACCGCATTTTCAAGATATTTTGAGAAAGAAGCTAACATTGTTATTGAAGTAATTGGTTAATATATTGAACTGCCAAGACATTGCGGGGGGAAACGATGTCAATCCAGCCACTTTCGATAGGAAACACGTTTCCTTCTCGAACGGCACGAAGATTTGAGTAAGGTTGGGTATGCACAAATGCGTTGGCATCTTCCTTTCGTATGACAATAATATCTGGATCAGATTGGAAAATGTATTCGCGACTGATGTTCCAGGAATTGAGTTTTTCGCCTATGTTTTGCCCACCCGCCAACGTGATGATTTCGTGGATATGAGAGTTTTGGGGAGCGGTAAAATCCCCCTGTTCGCCAAATCCCACCACATAATATACTTTTTTCTTGGTCTGAACCTGACTTACGAGCTGTTTAACCTCGTTCAGGCAAGAATCCATCTCGGTCACTTTTTGAGATGCCAAATCATTTTTATTGAGCATTTTACCCAAAATGACGAGTCCGTTCCGCAGGCCATTGATACTTTTTTCCTCTTTGATAACCGCCACTTTCAGTCCTGCCCGTTCCATCTTTTCCACATCCTGTTTCGTGACGATAGAGCCGATTAGAACGACATCGGGATGAAGAGCCGTCAGCGTTTCCACATTGATGTTTTGCAATCCGCCCACCCTATTCATTGTATCTGTGGCTTCAGGGTAATGGCAAAAGTCGGAAATGCCCACCAAATTTTCGCCATAATCCAGCATAAAAAGCATTTCGGTGATGGCCGGCGACATTGACACGATCCGTTGAGGCACAGTATCGAAACTCACTGTCCGATGATAGCAATCGGTATAGGTAAAAAAAGAAGCCTTTTCACCCTTGGGTTCGGGTGAAAGGCAACTTATCATAAGAGTAATCAGTATTAGCGATATAAAATTTACTGTAAATAACTTATTCACAGACTATTTCAATAATTGTTGGTTGTATTTTCTCAAAGTATCCAGAACATTGACTTTCACGTGGATAAAGTCGTCGGCACCAGCAGCTTTCAGTGCATCGATAGCTTCAACAGGATTGCCGGCGATGAGGACAGAAGTATTCATTGCGGCTTTCAGTGCCTTGGTCAATTCCACACCGACAGTTGCATATTCTTCGTCGGAGCTGCAAAGCACCACTAAGTCGGCCTTTTGTTCGGCAGCGGCCTGAACGCCTTCTTCAACAGTCTTGTAGCCGGCGGTTTCGGTGATTTCGTAACCGGCACAGCCGAAGAAATTGGTGATGAAGCCGGCGCGAGCCTGACGCATAGCCAAGTTTCCAACCTTCAGCAAGAACACTTTTGGACGACGATTTTTCTGTGCGTAGCGTTCGGTTTCGAGGCGGAGTTCCTCAAATGCCAAAGCACCTCTATAGGTACGCAAACCGATGCAATCGTCATTTTGGATGCGCTCTACCTTATCCAGCATTTTTTCGTTCACGTTGGGGAACTGGTTGGTACCCAAGAAGACATATCTTCGGGTAGCGATATTCATGTCGCGTTTCTGGCAGCTGGCCTCAATTTCGCGCTTAATTTCGCCATTGGCAACGAGCTGGATCATGCCGCCGTTTTCTTCCACATGCTGGAACAGTTTCCAAGTTTGTTCGGCGATATTGTCGGTCAGATTCTCAATGTAATATGAACCTGCGGCTGGATCAACGACCTTGTTGAAATAGGGTTCCTCTTTCAAGATTACCTGCACGTTGCGGCTGATACGGCGTGAGAAGTCGTCTGCGTCTTTGTAGGCCACGTCGAAAGGCTGTAAAGTAATGGCATCAGCGCCACCGATAGCGGCCGCCATACCTTCGGTCGTATTACGCAGCATATTCACGTAGGGATCGTACAAGGTCTTGTTCCAGGTAGAACCCACAGTGTTGATTTGCAACTTGTAGCCGCAATCGCAAGTGGGTTTGTATTGTTCCACCATAGTAGCCCAAAGCAAACGGACGGCACGCAACTTGGCGATTTCCATAAAGTAGTTAGAGCCGACAGAAAGTGTCAACTGAATTTTCTTGCAGGCCTTAGCCACCTTAATGCCGTGTTCGGTCGCGAAAGCGATGTACTCGTTGGCGATAGCCAAAGCGTAAGCCAATTCCTGGACGATGGTGGCACCGGCATTGTGCATGGCGATACCGTTCACATTCACCAACTTAAAGTTTTTGAGTTCATCGGCAATTTCGTGAAGTTTCAACAACTG
>JAKSMH010000249.1 GCA_024400715.1 Bacteroidales bacterium
ATGGTGACTTAACACATGCTATTCAAAAGTCTGATGCCCTGCATACTACAGCTCAGCAAATTATGACTCCTTCGTATAAGAGAATCAGTCAAGAAGCTCTTTTAAGCGATGCTTTGGCGGTGATGGATCAATACAACATCACCACGTTAGCTGTGACAGAAAAAGATGATACCGAAACTATCATCGGTATCATCTCTATCCATCATATCATTGATTTTGCATAAATTTGCATTAATTTTTCCACCACCACGTGGTGTTAGATTCATGGCCAAGGTAATTTATCTTGGCCATAATTGTGTTAACGCTATCTGTATCAATAGAGAATGCATGGTCGTAATTCTGCCAATTCTTTCCATCTGTGGTGTAGGAAATTGTTCCACCATTCATTACCTTGTTCATAGTGACCATATCGTTTTCTACATGAATACCGGGTTGTTGCAGGTGGAAATTGTGCTGATCGGCATACAAACGCGGAAGTTCAATCTCGTATACAAGTTCATTGTATTCGCTTAGGGTTAGACCGGAACGGTTGTTCCAGGAACGCTCAGCCAATCCGTAAACCTTCGGGAATATCTGCCATTCCACCTGAGCAAAATCCCGAATGACTTCCGCCCATAATTGGGCGTTCATACCGATTACATTTTCGTGAATGAGCGGTTCCCAGTCAAAACTGCGGTATTCATCGGTAAATCCTCCCCAATCCAATCCCTTCTCCTGATGGTGTTTGCAATAAGCAAAATCGAAATACAAACGATTGGCATTGGCCAATACGACAGGGTAACCTTTCTCTGCCATTTCAAGAGATTTCTCGTATGTGTTGTGCCATGAGTAACAAATCGCACGAGATTCGGGTTCGCAGAAATGATCAATCTCTTCCCAGCCCATTGGTTGAAGCTGTTCACGGGCAAGAATAGCGAGCACACCGTCTATATATGTCTGATGTTCCTCTTTTGTCAAGGAACCCTTGGGTACTTCGTCTCCGCCGATATTGAAGATTGTAAGAGGATATCCGGCTTCCCTGTGCATGGCAACAATTTCTGTTATGATTTTGTTTATGAACTCAAGTGCATACGGATTGCTGACAGCTATCACGTTATCGTTGTAGTTTTGAGCAGAATTGTATACGCGGGCTTCAAGTACGCTGTCGGTCAATAGACCATGCATGGCTTTTTTGCAGGCGCGCATGTGTCCCGGCATGTCAATTTCGGGAATGATGCGGATTTGGCGTTCCGCTGCATATTGTATCAAGGCGATGTATTCTTTTCTGGTGACAAAACCGTTATTGGTTGATTGGGGGTCGTTATAATCCCAGCCGCCGACATAAGTGGGCCACAGACATTCGGTTTCGTCAAGAGTATATCCTCGTCGGGCTCCTTGTTCCGTCAGTTCGGGAAGCCCCGGAATCTCAAGGCGCCATCCTTCGTCATCGCTGATATGCAGGTGCAGGACATTCAGTTTCTGAGTGGCCATCACATCGATAATTCGTTTGATGGAGTCGGCAGGATAATAATTGCGAACGATGTCAAGCATGATTCCGCGGTGGTGCAGGTCCGGCCAGTCGGTTATTGTTACGCGTGGAGCCTGCCCGTCCGAAGTGATGGCGGCAAGAGTCTGTTTGGCATAAAAGATACCTGCTTCATCGTCATTGGAACTTATGAAGATAGTATCGTCGGTAATACGTAGACGATAGCCTTCCTCGGGCAATTGTTCGTTCAGAATGACCACTTGGGCATTAGCTACATCCGTTGTACCTTCTCCCAAAATTACCTGTTTAGGCTGAGGAATAATAGGCAATAGGATATTGTCGGTTTTGGGTGTGGAGACGATGTTGTCGATATACTGATATACATATTCGCCGTCCGCATAAGGAGTCTTTTCCCATGTGTCAATTTGACGTTGCATCTGCTCACGCCTGCTGTACGGAACCACGGTCAGAGGAACATTGACTGCAGTTCCTTTCCTGTTGCTTTCTTCGCCACGGACAAAGAAAAATCCTTCGGGATGGATGTTTTCCCTGATTGCGCTTCCGCGATATTTGAGAATATATGTACGAGACTCGCCTGCCTGCAGGGGAACGAATGTTTCTGTCGGCTCGATACTGTGGTAAGATGCCTGTATTTCCGTTTCCTTGAGTTCGTCGCCTTCGCTGTAAAGCGGATGGAGCGACATGAAGCCGAAATACATTTTCCAATCTGCATTGAGAGTGCTCTTGCTGACATTGGTGATTGTCAACTGCGCTTCGCATTGACCGGGTTGGATATCGTTGCCGACCAACTCCCACTCAAGCGTGATTGGGCTCTTTTGGCTGCAGGAAACACACAGAATAATTGATAGAAAGAGTAAAGTTTTTTTCATAATTGTGAAAATTTTTGCAAAGTTAAAAAAAAAACTGTATCTTTGCAAGAAAATTCACGAAAAAATGAGTCCATTTGCTATTCTTGTCACTATGGCAGCCTATTTTGTGCTGTTGTTTACGGTCAGTTACATTGCCGGTCGCAAAGCCGACAATGCAGGTTTTTTCTCAGGTAACAAATCCAGTAACTGGCTGCTGATAGCCATGTCAACCATCGGAGCAGCCATTTCGGGAGTCACATTCGTCAGCGTGCCGGGTATGGTGGCTACCGGAGCGTTCAGCTATATGCAGATGGTGCTGGGTTTCACGGTGGGCCAATTCATCATTGCCTATGTCCTCATCCCGTTGTTCTATAAGTACAACCTGACGAGCATATACGAGTATCTCAACCAACGTTTTGGTGTGAGCAGTTATAAGACGGGAGCATGGCTGTTCTTTGTAAGTAAGATGCTCGGAGCCAGTGTGCGACTTTTTGTGGTGGGAAGCGTCTTGCAGTTGCTTGTGTTTGGCCCGCTTGGCGTCCCGTTCGTCGTAAATGCACTATTCACCGTTTTGATTGTGTATTTATGCACTTTCAAGGGGGGGGTCAAATCCATTATCTGGACGGATTTGCTGAAAACGACCTGCCTGATTCTTTCCGTTGGTCTGTGTATTTACTACATCGTGCGAAGCGGTGTCACTTTGCACGGATTCCGTGAATCGGCCATGTGTCAGGTATTTT
>JAKSMH010000025.1 GCA_024400715.1 Bacteroidales bacterium
TGTTTGGGCGATTTGGGCCTCGTCGATGTTCACATATCGAGTGAATAGGCCGCTATAGGGACGCAGAATCAACTTGACGAGCTCGCTGTTTTCGGGATGCTTGTTTTCGTAATTGGTCAGTTGGTCGCCACCGAAGTTCATACTGAGCTGCGAGGTCTTCTTGCCGTCTTCGTTAAGATAGACAATGCCCATCTTTTCCAAGAACTTGATGGAATTATAGACGGCCACCATATTCATCGCGGCGGGTTTCAGCAGTTCGCCCAACTTGAAGGGGTAGGTCATTCCTTCTCCGCTGCCGAGGGCAATGCCGTAATGTTGGCACAGCACTGCATATACTTTTCTAATGGCTTCGATAGGTGGAAAGGTCAATTCAAAATTGCGTTTCAATTCGCGGATGTCGGAGTCGTCATAAAGCATAATCGCCACGGACTCTTTTTCGTCGCGACCCCCACGGCCAGCTTCCTGGAAATAGCCCTCTAAAGTGTCGGGGATGTCAATGTGGATGACAAAGCGCACGTCGGGTTTGTCAATGCCCATGCCAAAGGCATTGGTGGAAACAATGACACGTGTTTTGTCGTGCATCCAGTCGTCCTGCTTTCGGTCGCGGGTGGCACCATCCAAGCCAGCGTGGTAAAAATCGGCGGTAATGCCGTTCCGCTGCAGAAATTCCGCAGTTTCCTGCGTTTTCCTTCGATTGCGAACATACACGATGCCCGTTCCCTGGTAGCGCTTCATAATACGCAACATCCGGTTGTTTTTATCTTCTTCTTTTACAACATAATACGTTAAATTGTCTCGCTTGAAACTTTTCTGAAAGACATTGTACTTCGGGAAATGAAGCTTGTCCTGAATGTCTTTAACCACTTCCGGAGTTGCCGTGGCGGTAAGGGCTAAAACCGGAACTTCGGGGAAAAAATTCCTGATTTCAGCAATTTCCAGGTAGGGCGGACGAAAGTCGTAGCCCCATTGTGAAATGCAGTGTGCCTCGTCAATGGCAATCAATCCAACCTTCAAATGAGATAAGGTTGCACGGAAGGAGTCAGTTTTCAGTCGCTCTGGTGAAACATACAGAAACTTATATTCGGGGTCGAAGGCGCAGTTGTTCAGCACCAATTCGATGTCGTGTTTGGACATCCCGGAATACAAAGCAGCGGCCTTTATCCCGCGTTTTTGGAGGTTGGCCACCTGGTCCTTCATCAAGGCGATAAGTGGAGAAACTACCATACACAAACCATCCAACGCAAGACCTGGCACTTGAAAACAAATGGATTTTCCGCCTCCGGTGGGTAGGAGGGCCAACGTGTCGTCACCATTCATCACAGACAGGATAATGTCTTCCTGTAACGGCCTGAATTGGTCGTAACCCCAATTGTCCTTGAGAATTTTACGAATGGTATCTTTCTTTTTCATAATATCTTATAAAAGCGACACGATAGTCACAACAAGTCTGCAAATATACGATTTTTTGGAATTATGGCTGTTCTTGTATATGACAAGATTTATAATAAGAGTTCCATTTTGTTTCTCCGTATAATGTTGGCAGATAAGAATTCAAATTATTCTTTATACACTGGCGTAAAATTCCGAAAATTTTATGTAATTTTGCAGACTGATTATTCTATTTAATCATTTACCAAATTAAAATTAGATTAAAAATAATGACAAAAATGGAAAACCGAAAACTATGGCGTAAAGATTCTGTAATCGTAATATTACTTTTGTTGACAATGCTTACCTGTTTCGTCAATTGTCGTGGTAAAAATAATTCGTCCGAATCGTCATTGGTTGCCACCGTTTTGAAAATCGATGATTTCGGAGGAGCTGTTCTGAATCTTTCTCCTGACGATATGGCAAATGCAGGTTTTGATTTTGGTGATGTTCTTCAGGTCGAATTTAATGATACGGTTGTTTGTGTGCCTTATTTCGATGGATATTACGCCAAAACGGGTGATTTGCAATTAACGTCTTATCAAAGTACAGAAGATATAGAGTTTACTTCGCAAAGTTGTGGACTTTCTCCTGATTTGAAAGTTGGTGTTGGTACGGAAGTGTGTATAACAATGCATCAAAAAGCAGGTGCCATTGCTTTGCAAGATGCCATGAGTATGCGTTATTCTGATGATATTGCAGATTATGGAAATGATACGGTGAAGTTTGCCAATGTTCGAGTTGTGCAATTGGGAAGAATGGCGTCCAATAGATTGTATCGCTCGGCTTCGCCTTTTGATAATTCTCATAACCGTGCGGCATACGTTTCCGCATATATGCAAAATCTTGGTGTGGCTTGTGTGCTTGATTTGGCTGACAATGAAGACAAGGTGCAGTCTCTTTTGCCTGAATTGCCTGCTTATTCTAACCAATTGGTGGAAGAGGGAAAAGTGGTTTTCTGTAAGTTGAATGCTAATTATAGGTCTGATGAAACGAATGTGAAAATGTTAAGAGGGTTTATGAGTATGGTTGAAAAGCCGGGCCCATACCTGATACATTGCTTGGAAGGAAAGGATAGAACGGGTTATGCCTGTGCTATTTTGGAAGCTCTCTGTGGAGCTACTTATGATGAAATTGTCAATGACTATTTGATTACGTATGATAACTATTTCGGAATTAATCCGCAAAATAAACCTGACGTTTGTAAACTTATATTGGCCCTTCGACTTAATGACGCCTTGATGTTTTTCTGTGGCGTACAGGATGCCGCTTCGTTGCGTACTATTGATTTAGAAACGGCAATCCGTCAGTTTATGCGTAAAAATGGCTTGACTGATGCGGAAATCGATTGTTTGCAGAATGCTTTGTGCGAGAGTAGATAGTCGCTACAAACTTTCCATATCCGATTGTCGGCTGTGGCGAATGTGAATTTTGTCCATTTCCCGTTTCCAACGGAAATATCCCATCACCGAAACGATGGTATAGACGACAAACAATCCCGCCATTGGGTAAAGTCCTTTCAAAACGTAAAGAATGCAGGAAACGAAGTTGACCACTACCCATAGCCACCAATGTTCAATTTTCTTTTTGGCCAGCATATACATCGCGACAATGCTGACCGCCGTGGTAAAGGCGTCGCCAACGGGGACGGGACTGTCGGTAAACCAGCTTAAAAGGAACCATAAACCTGCCCAGCAAATTATGGCGATAAGGGTTAAAAATCCGAATTTCCGTAAAGAGATATGCGAGATGGGTAAGGTGTTGCTGATTTCGTCGGAATGGTCAACATTTTTTTGTCGGTGTCGGTGCCAGTGGATTAATCCATAGACGTTGGCGATGAGATAATAGGCGTAGATGCCGGCGTCGGCGTAGAACTTGGCCTGAAAGAAAATGCCAATGTAAAACAGCGACATCACGATGCCGACCGTCCAAAGCCAGAATGAGGCCTTGTATTCCAAATACAGGTAGATTATGCCGATAACGACTCCTATGATTTCGATGATGAGGGCAAGTTCCATAATGATTTAGTTCAATGTTTTATTGTTAAAGCCGAATTTCAGCCGCACGCCGCCCATAAAGTTGATGGTGGCTTGAGGAAAGTAACCATCCTGGCAATATTCACTTCCGTTGAGATAGTAGCGGTAAATCCAGGCGTTACTTTCATATTTGGCATTGAAAAGATTGTTGATTCTGAAGAAAAATTCAATGTCTGAAACGGTTTTGGTATGTAAGCAGTAGCTGAAATTCAAATTGCTGACGCAGTAGGGTTTGAGCGAGTAGTCCTTGTTGCTGCTGTTGTCGATGAATTGGCGGCTGACGAACTGGGTGGCCAAGCTGATGTTGAAATTGGCCACGGGCGTGAAGACAAATTCGTTGGAGGCCACGATGTTGGGGGAGAAGGAAATATCGGTTTGTCCCAGGTGGTTCATTCGCTGAGTGCCGTTGTCCCAGTCATCGATATATTCGGTATAGTCCAATATTTTATTGATGCTGAAGGTGCCTTTGATATTCCATAAGAAGAATTTTACGGGGCGATAAGTCGAAATCAGCTCTATGCCGGTGCGGTAGCTTTTATCTACATTGGTCATAATGGCAGCCCCCACGCTGTTGATTTCGCCTGTCAACACAAGTTGCTTGTCGTAATACATAAAATAGAAATTGGCGTTGAAAGCATATTTTTGATATTGAAGGCGGTAGCCGATTTCCAAGTCGTAAAGTGTTTCGGGAACGGGTTTGCGCTGGGTCGGGGCTTCGATGATGTCGGAGCGGGTGGGTTCGCGTTGCGACCTTGCCAACGAGGCATATAAGCTGTGGTGCTTTTCTGCGTCAACGTCAACGCTGAAGCCGATTTTGGGATTGAAGAAGTGCCAGAGGTAATGTTGGTTGATGGCCAAGCGGTTCTCGGCCGTGCCGCCAATGCGGTAATCTATCAAGCGGTATTGTAGGTCGATGTAGGTGTACCAACGGTCGTGGCTGTAATCTACGGTGCCGTAAAGGTTGAATTGTGTTTTTTTGCCCGTGCCGTCGTACCAGTGGTAATGTTCTGGAGCCCTGGCGTACTGCGCCCATTCAATGGTGCCGTAATGTTTCCCATCATAATGGTTTACGCATCCGCCGACCGACCACGACAGCTGATGTCCGTTGTCTTTTTCTTGAGCTTCGGGGACGTTAAGTTTTAAACTTTGCTTGACGGCGAAGGTCAAACCATAAAAGTAGTTGTTCATGCATTTCCGCGTGATGAAATCGCCGTGGGAAAGGGTGTCGTTGGCCAAAATTGGATTTTCCAGACCAAAATAGTCGTAAGGGTATAATTCCTTATATTCTTCATAGTAGCCGTTGCCTGGGGTGAAATGCAGTCCCGCATTGACCTTGATGGCATTGTTTTCGTTGATGTTTTTGCTGAAATCGTAGAAAAGTTGGCTGTGAACTTGTTGATAGTTGTCGCTTTCGTTAGGATAATGATGGATTTTCCTATCCGTATCGTGATATTCGCCACAACTGTTGTATCTTCGATTGGTTTTGAGCGAGTCGGAGGGCACGCCATTCCAAGCCAAGCCGGTTTTTTCGTTCCCATAGATGATGTTGAGTTTGATTTTGCCGTAGTTTTTGTTCTTTTTCTTATTTTTTAGATAGAAATCTGAAGAAAAAAACAGATTGTGCATTTTGGCGGAAGCGTAGTCAACATAGCCGTTGCTCATCAGGTTGGAGTAGGAGAGGGTAGCGGCGAAGCAGTCTCCGATGCGGCCCGTTCCGAAGGTGAGCACGTTGCGGAAAGTGTAGAAGGAGCCGGCGGAGCTGCTGATTTCAAAAAAGCGCTGGTCGCTATTGTCCAACGTGGCGAAGTCCATAGTGGCACCGAAAGCTGCCGAGCCGTTGTTGGAAGTTCCCACGCCGCGTTGAACGGTCAGCTGCTGCACTTTGGAACCGAGGTCAGGAAGGTTGACAAACCATGAACCTTGCGATTCGGCGTCATTGAGGGCAATGCCGTTGATAGTGACATTGATACGGGTTTGGTCTATGCCGCGGATGCGCATATAGGTGTAGCCGAGGCCCGTGCCGGCATCGGAAGTGGTTACCATAGAAGGTATCAACTCCAGAAGATTGTTGATGCTGCCGTTCCCGGTATGGCGGTCAATGTCTTCTTTGCTGATGTTGGTACCCGAGAACTGCGTTTCGCCGCTGGGCTTGTGCCAACTGATGCCGAAGTCGGGCAGTTGGATGGGGTGGAGCGAGTCGGGAAGGTCTTGTGCGGAGGAAGAAGTACTGAAGAGAATAAACAAAAACAGAAAGCCGCAAGTCAGTTTGATGGCTGATGGTTGATAATTGGTGGCTGACTTTCGTTGTCTGTGGATTTGTGGAGAATTTCCACGTCCCTTTAATTTTCTTTTGCCTTTAAAATAAATCATTTCTCCAACGTTTTAGTAATACAAAACGAAAGAGGGTGTGAAAAATGGATTACTACAATTTATCCCTACGCCGGCATTATCCGTATCAGGTTCATTGGGTATGATCTCAGCTGTTAAGCACCCCTTTCAAAATTCGCTGCAAAGATACTGAAAATTTTTCTATTTTTTGAAAAAATTCTATTTTGAATTTCGTTTTTTCCGTTTTTAAGTTGTATTTTTGCAGTCTTGATTTTAGTTTTTATGAACCAATGCAAAGATAGATAAAAGTTGCACGAAAACAACCTGTTGTTAATATGTTAAAAAACAAAGGTTTGCTATTTACAAACAACAAAATCGTAGATTGATTTGCGGAAATGAGGTAATATAGTAATGTCTGAGAAGAAAGAATTCATTGCAATCCGAAAGGGTATCAAATATCTTGATTTGTTCGCTGGTGCGGGTGGCTTCAGTGAAGGATTTATGCAAGCCTATACTGGAGACAAGTATTACGATTTTCGTTTGGCAAGCGACATCAACGAGAATTGTGAGTTGACACATAGGGTTCGCTATAACAAGATGTTAGGACTTGATACTAAGTTTCTGTGTCAGGATATTATGGAAGACGCATTCTTGCCAAACCTTCTAAAAGAAATTGGCAATCAAGAGATAGATGTCATCACTGGTGGCCCAAGTTGTCAGTCATTCAGTTTGGCTGGGAGAAGAAAGAAACTTGATAAACGTGATGACTTGTTTTACCATTACTTGAAGGTTATCAAGGCTTTACGTCCTAAGTATTTTGTCATGGAGAATGTTAAAGGAATCCTGACCAAGGATGAGGGTCGTATAAAAGAAAGAATTCTGCGTGAAATTCGTTCTATCGTGGATGATGTGAAGATGAATCTTCTTTATGCGTTTATTGAGGATGTCTTGAAACCCAAAATGCCTGCTCAGTTGTATTATGCTCTTTATGTAAGGCTTTGTATGGAAACTGACGAAGGTAACTGGGATAAGCAAAATGAGATTTTCTTCAATAATTTAGATCAGCAGTTGAAGGAGGTTACAAAGAACCTCCCATACAACGTAAGCAAGAGTGATGAGAGCGTAAACACTATTCGTCATGGTTTACTTCTCCTGAAAATGAAGCAACAGCGTGATGCCATTCGTAAGCAGGTGATTCAGTTGAAAACCAATGCACACATTGACAATGATACTTTTGTGGATGGCTATAATGCTATTATTGAAACCGTTTCAGACGAGCAGATTCTTGAAAAAACTCTTGATGCTGTAAATAAGGTGGCCGAAATGGGAAAATGTGATGCGGGAGCAAAAGCACTGAAAAAGTCACTTGAAATTCTGACAGCCACATTTGACGAGTGTGTTGAATTCATACAAGAGCAGGTTAAAGATGACGAGAGACTTCTGAATCAGTTGAATGAACTGATGAAGGAAATCCGTTTGTATAACATTGATGAGCCATTAGTACTTTTGTCTGCGAACTATGGTGTTCCTCAAAATCGTGAGCGTGTGGTATTTATCGGTTGTCGTAACGATCAGGAAATCATCAATGAAATACCTGCTACTGTCACTGAAGAAGAAAAGGTGAAGGTTTATGAAGCACTTTGGGATTTGAACATGGTTGGCAATGGCGACACTGCAATGACTTACAAGAAACCCCAATTGATAGCAGAGTATGAGAAAACAAAACAACGCCGTGCTGTACAAGGAAAACCCGATGAACGTGGTATGCTCTTTTCTGAATGGTCTCGCATCGGAAGATTAGGTCATCGCTTCACTTTTGACGAAGAGCCTTTCTATATAATGGATATGGGAGATCTCGAAAAGCCGAAGAAGTATCAGCACATGGAACTCTTTAATCATCAGACAAGCCGGCAGAATGACTCCGTTCGAGAGCGTCTGAAGATTATTGCAAAATACAAGGATTATGACAAGGCGAAAGCTGAGTTAAAGGGAAAGGGGTTAGAATCCCAAAAACGTAACTATGTGGTATTGAATCCTCTTGCCCAGAGTCCCACTGTATGTACAATGCCAGATGACTTTATTCATTATTCTGCTTATCGTCCAATGACTGTCAGAGAAATGGCACGTCTGCAAAGCTTTGATGATTCATTTGTTTTTCAAGGCAAACGTCAAACAGGAGGCAATAACCGACAAAAAGAAATACCTCAATATACTTTGGTTGGTAACGCAGTTCCTCCTTTGATGGCGAGAGCAATAGCTAACACATTGTTACAGCATATAAAATAAGAGTGGTAAGTATGGTAAATATGCGTCTATTTAGTGCCTTTGAGCAGAAGAACTTAAGGTTCCTTGTAAACCACAATGTGAAGTTCACTCAGGTTGAAATTACCCCAACCGGGTTGAGTAAAGGTATTCTTGACTCAACTGCCCCGATGCGTGCATATTTCCTTGAAAATGCTATTCATAACTATGAAGAGCAGCTGCAAGGTCAAGAATACAAGCAGTATAAGACAGCTGTCATCCTGACGGAGTCGACCCAATTCATTACAAAAGCTTCTTTCTATCGTCCGAACACAAAGAAAGGAGATCCCCGAATGTGGATATATGGTTTCGGTTCTTACACTGAGGGTAACGATATACACGTGCTTTTCTGGTTCGAGGATATCCTTTATTCTATAAACATAACCCGCATAGACATAGAGAAGTGCTATGACTCGATTGTCATCACACCTATGCAGAATGTGTTGAAGGCTATCTATAACGCAGAAAATGCGGTGTCAGAAGAATTACTTGGGCGTTTTCGTTCCGTAAAAGGTCAGTGGTTTGAATCAGAAGTTGTAGCCGACACTGGTGTTGGAAGAACAATTGAATCTTTTCTTGGCATCAGCATGAATAGTGATAAAACTCCTGATTATAAAGGAATTGAGTTGAAAAGTCATCGTGAAAAGAGAAGTAGTCAGAAGAACGTGTTGTTCACACAGACTCCCGATTGGGACATTA
>JAKSMH010000250.1 GCA_024400715.1 Bacteroidales bacterium
ATTCGTTTTAGAAGTTTTCCTTCCCGAAACAGCCGCTGTGCCAAGCACAAGTTTTCCTTCCGTTTTTCAATTTCAGAAAGAATTGATTCACACTGCTTTACCCTCCCCGCCACATCTTGTTTGACAGCATCATCCAATTGCTGGAGACGAAATTCAAGGTTATGGAAATTGGGAATGGTCTCGCACAATTTTTCCGTTGGAAAATCGGCCAATTGGCACTGAAAATCGCCGAAAGCCCTTCCCGCCAAATAGGCGGAATGTTCATCCACCTGATCGTGCGAAGTAGCGTTTTCGATGAGGACATACATTCGCCAATAATCGCCTTCAGGCGTTTTCCAATACAATTTTCCGTCCTTCGTCGGCACCAATTGGAGCACACGACGGTCTATTTCGCTTGACTGACAGCCATTTTCGAGTAGTTTAGTGCGAATATGGTCGGTTATCAGCTTAATATTTTGCTGAAGTCCGTCAATATTTTCAAAAATATGATGATTAATACGCTGTAAAAAATAGGAAATTCCGTTTTTTACTTTCGATTTCAGGACAAAGCTATCGTTGATAAAACCAATTTTCAATGGTTTCGGTTCTTCCACCTCATTTTTGAGGGCAAAATGGACAATAATATCATTCATAAAGTAAACAGATTACAAGTCAATTTCGTACCATTCGGTTTTGCGTTTTTCGTAACGCTGACGTGCTTTTTCAATAGACTCCTTGTCAAATTTCACGCGACCGATTTTACAGGACAAGCCCGATATTTTCCCCGCCCTTCTATTGAGATAGGAAGTCGGTTTTCCAGGATTTCTGGACAGTGGCGCGGGATAACAAGCCGTAATCAGCGCACATTGGTGAAGCGTCAATTTATCGGCACTTTTTTGAAAATAATGTTGGGCAGCGGCCTCGGCTCCATAGATTCCGTCGCCCATTTCAATCACATTCAAATACACTTCCATAATACGTTCCTTACTCCAGAAAGTCTCGATTAGAAACGTAAAATAAACCTCTCCCGCCTTGCGCACCCAGGAATGTCCAGGCCACAAAAACACATTTTTCGCGGTTTGTTGCGAAATCGTACTCGCCCCTCTTTTGCTTTTACCCTTCTTGTGGTCGTTAATGGCCTTTTGAACGGCGCCCCAGTCAAATCCTCTGTGGGCCAAGAAGTTATTATCCTCGGCAGCCACCGCGCAATCCACCATATAATGGGAAATCTCGTCCAGATCTCGCCATTCCTTTTCTATAGGCGTTCCATTTTGGATTTTTCGAATCACCATCAACGGGGTAAAGGGAGGATTGATCCATCGGTAAGCAAGAGGTAATGCGATGCTGACAATAAATAGGATCAGGATGATTTTGCCTATGACTTTCCAGAATTTATGAGAAGACGTGGAAGTGGCTTCTTTTTTTGACTTTTTAGTTTTTTTAGCCATCGGTAGGAAATTTATATAGTCCTTTTGAGAATTTTTTATAAATAAATTGACGTAATGCTGTTCGAAAATTAAAAATTAAAAATTATACCAAAGAACGGATGGCTTCTTCTTCGGTGCCTGAAAGCAAGGCAATAGGGGGAATATCAATCAAAGTATAAGCCCCGAAGCGAGCATTTTGGCATAAGCGGTAAGCCGCGCGGGCGCAAGCCACCATCATCTGTCCCGTCAAGGCGGGATTGTTGATTTCCATATTGAATTCAAAGCGTTGGTTATGGGTGTTTCCGCTCACGCCAGAACGCACCAGATTGACGCCGTGAGCCACGTTGTTCAAGGCATCCACCGAAGGAACCTGGATGACGTGGGTTTCGTCATTCACAAAATAGTCGTCTGACTTCACTGCCTTTTCGATGGCGGCAAAATCGGCACCTTCTTCCAATTCCACATAGACCATTCGGCGATGGATTCCCGTTCCCAACGGAATGGTCATTGACAAGGCATCACGGACACCCGGCATGGACTTCACCGCCACGGAATGTCCCATAGAACGCCCCGGACCGAAATTGGTATAGGTGATGCCTTTGGGTGCCACGGCCTGCAATATGGTGCGAATCACCGAGTCGGAACCCGGGTCCCAGCCCGCTGAAATGACGCTCACCGCCTTTTGCTCACAGGCAATAGGCATCAACTTTTGACGCAAATCGTAAATCTGCTTGTGAATATCAAAAGAATCGACAGTTGAAATGCCCAATTTCAACATTTTTTCGGCGAATTCAGGAACCTGACGCGTTGGTACGCACAACAGTGCCACATCGGCCTTGATTTGTTCCAGATTGTCGTTATGATGATACGAACCCGCATAATTCATATCTGGAGCCGCCAGAACCGCTTCCGCGGCCGCTTTTCCAATATTTCCACAACCAATAATAGCTACATTAATTTTCATCAGTAATTTAATTTAATCTTTTGCAAAATTACTAAAAAACACAATTCTATATACATAACTTGTAAAAAAAACGTATCTTTGCAAGATAATCAATATTATAATATTATGTACCCACTGTCGCAGTCTCAATTAGGAATATACTTTACCTGTCAACATTTGAATGAAACCACGGGTAATTATCAAATGTGCTTTTTATACAGATTAACACCGACCATCAATCTAAAACAACTAAAGCGGTCTTTGGAAGCCGTGGTTGCCGAACACTCCTACATTGCTTCACGCATCAGCATTTCTTCCAACGGAATTCCCACGCTGGAACAGGGCAAAACCGTTTTCAAGGCCAAGATACAAAAAATCAAATCCATAGTGGAGGTTCGTTCCACTTTCTGCCGCACAATGAATCTGGACGAAGAGCAGTTGTTCAGGGCTGAAATCTATGAGACCGAAAACGGGAATTTCCTTTATCTTGATTTCCATCATATTATTATGGACGGAATGTCTTTGGGAATGTTTATGTCCGAATTGGAAAAAGCTTACGCTGGCGAAGCTCTTCAGAGAGAAGAAAAGGACGGTTTTACCATTGCCCTTGACGAAGTGGCCCTGCGGGAAAGTGAAAAATACGAGGAAGCGCGCCAATGGTACGAAAAGAAATTTGCGGGAGCCATCGACTTGGAATCGACACCCCTGCCCGACCTTTATGACA
>JAKSMH010000251.1 GCA_024400715.1 Bacteroidales bacterium
AGAGCAGCTGCCTTCTAAGCAGCAGGTTCTGCGTTCGAGTCGCAGCGGAATCACGCTCAAAAATCTAAAGTTTGCAACATCGTTGCAAACTTTTTTTTTATGCATTGTTTTTTCTTTACAATAAAATTAAAGACGATTCTTGATAAATATCGCATTGAAAAAAATTGATGTTTATATTTGACATAATAATTGTATCTTTGCTCAATGATTTAGTTTAGATCCTATTGTTATGAAGAAAAAATTTATATTGCCATTTTTGCTAATTCTCTGTGCGTTGACGTTGCTGAATTGTTCAAGGTCACTTCCTACTTTGGCTGGCGGATATGGTGCGATGTCCAAACCGACAGAAAATGAAATTCGTATCTTTCAGCAAGTCATTCAGGATAAGTATTTTGTCAAGGATTGGAAAGTTTTACAGGTCAGTCGCCAGGTCGTGGCAGGAACCAATTATCATTTTATTTGTTCAACGCCGCAAGGTCGCCAATCTTTGTATGTTTTTGTTCCACTTCCCGGCCGTGGACAAGCTCAAATTACAGGGGTGGCAGGAACCAACAATGCCGCAGAGGTTGTTGTCGAAAAGAGCACCGGCGAAGTGGTAGGACGTTATGTGTCAGAAACGGAAACGGACTATGTCATTGATATACAGGACCAAGTAGCAGTTCCCAAGTCCGGTAAGGAGAAAACTTTTGTGTGTGCGGCAGCCGGGCAAGGTTTTGTTTATCCATCCGATTTCGGGAAATGGGATGCCTATGAGAAACCCAATGCTCGTTCCAAAACGGTGGCGACGATTGAATATGAAGAGGGTGAATTGCCCGAGAGCTTTCGTTGTTTGGGCATAGAATCACAATATTATAAAGTACAATTGGATGGGAAAATTGCGTATCTTCCGATTAAATCTATGCATTGGGATCCAATGAATACTTTTTAAAA
Organism: Bacteroidales bacterium; assembly: GCA_024400715.1. The sequence continues at coordinate 931 of JAKSMH010000251.1, forward strand.
ATATTTGAAAAAGATGATGTTGACAGTCGGTGAAATTTCATTCCAACAATGCGAAATTGAGGACGGGATTTCTTACAAGACTAAAAAGTGTTGAGGAGGTTTGTATAAGATAATCCCACGCACCTGTAGGGACGCGATTTATCGCGTCTGGAAATGATTGCGAAATATGGTGGACGCAAAAATTTACGTTGGTATGGCGGACGCAATAAATTGCGTCCCTACAAAATGGATTTGGTCGGCATCCCGTAGGGATGCGATGAATCGCGTCTGGAAAACAATCAATGAAATAAAAACGTAATTTTGCAACGAAAAATTTTAAATGGGCAAATGTGCGAGTAAGAAAAGCATTATCAAATAGTGATGATTTGAAAAAATGAATAAATAAAAGAAAATTCATATTATTTCATAGAAGGAATTGTGACAATGGAAAATAGAGGGAGAAAAATAATGTCTGTTACGATTTGGGGTGCGGTGGCCAATTTGGTGCTTACGCTGGCGAAACTTGCTGCTGGCATCTTTGGTCGGAGCACCGCCATGGCGGCTGATGCCGTCCATTCTTTTTCCGACTTGATTAGCGACGCTGTTGTTCTAATTATGGTTAAAGTTGCAGGTAAAGAGAAAGACAAGAGCCATGACTTCGGTCATGGAAAGTTTGAAACACTGGCGACGTTGGCGGTTAGTCTGCTGCTGCTGGTAGTGGGTGTCAGTTTGATGTCGAAAGGCATTGAGAAAATACGTTTTGTGGCGGCTGGCGGCATCATAGAAAAACCAGGAATGATAGCACTGTGGGCCGCACTGTTTTCCATTGTCGTCAAGGAAATTTTGTACCAGTGGACAGCCCGCGTTGGCAGGGCGGTGAATAGTCAGACAATGATTGCCAACGCTTGGCATCATCGCTCCGATGCGTTGTCCTCCGTGGGTGCTTTGGCGGGTATTGGCGGAGCTATCTTCTTGGGCGGGAAATGGACCGTGCTTGACCCCATAGTGGGTTGTATCATTAGTATTGTCATTATTGTAGTATCTGTCAAAATCTCCATTCCTGCCATCAACGAGTTGACCGATGCGTCGCTTCCTGAAGAAACGGAAGATAGAATTACCAAAATCATTCATTCGGTCAAAGGCGTTGACAATGTACATAATCTTAAAACCCGCCAAAGTGGTTCCAGTACTATTATCGATGCCCATATCGTGGTCAATCCCCAGATGAGTGTCGCGGTAGCACACGAAATTACCGTTGAAATCGAAAAAGCACTTTGCGCTGCATTTGGCGAACAAACACAGATTTCCATTCACGTTGAGCCCGAACGAGAAGCACGGTGATTTTTGCTTGCTGAAAATTTGGCATAAAGAAAAATGAATAAAAATTGGGAAATCTAAAAAAATATTTGTAATTTTGCTTGCTATATATTAGAATAAATATTTCAATAAAGTAAACTCATAAAAATAAAGCAAAAGGATGAATAAAAGCAAATTAGGTCTTGATTTTGAGAAGGTCGCATCCGCAAAGAAATTGGCTAAATGTATTGCCGATGATGTGCAAAAGTTTGTGGATGTTTATACAACAGTGGCCGTTGAACGTACATTATGCCGCTTGATTGGTATTGATGGCATTGACAGCAACGAAGTTCCTCTCCCCAACGTGGTGGTTAACTCAATCCACGAAAAAGGTTTGTTAAACCAAGGTGTTCTGTTCTATGTGGGGAATGCCATATTGGAAACCGGACTCAACCCGCAACAGATCGCAGAACAAATTTCTGCTGGCAAGTTGGATATCACAGCATTGAAAATCAATCCTATCGATAAAATTAAAGCAGCCGTTGATCCTTATATTCAGCAATGCATCCAAAGAATTAAGGCCAATGTGGCTAAACGAAATGAATATCTTAATACCATCGGTGAAGGTCCAAAACCATACATTTATGTGATTGTGGCTACCGGTAATATTTATGAAGACGTGGTGCAGGCACAAGCTGCTGCTCGACAGGGTGCGGATATCATTGCGGTGATTCGTACTACGGGTCAGAGCTTGCTTGACTATGTGCCATACGGTGCCACGACCGAGGGTTTTGGCGGCACTTTCGCCACGCAGGAAAATTTCCGCATTATGCGTAAGGCCCTTGACGAGGTGGGTGA
>JAKSMH010000252.1 GCA_024400715.1 Bacteroidales bacterium
AAAAAGGAATTGCAACCCAGGTTTCCATAATATTTTCCATCGGTACCGAAAGTCATCGTAGGTGTAACCACCCATTGAGGTACAGGTTCTCCCTTGACGGACACCAGAATCCAATATGTATCAACCAAGGGTTTGTTATTGGCCAATTCTGCTTTCTTTTTAGCCGTCATACAAGAGACCAGCAAAAGGACTATCATGACAAGTGCCATCGCACTAACAAGGGGACGATAAAATTTTTCTTTTTTCATTCTTGAACAGGATTTATAGAATTATAAAATACTTCATTGATTTGTTCGATATAATTTAGCAAGTCTGTTTTTCCTTGGCCATCCACGGCGGAACAGACGAAATAAGGAGGAAGTTCTTCCCAAGTTTGCAGCAACTTCTTGCAAAAGACCTTTACATTTTCGGCCCCACGCAATTTGCCGATTTTATCTGCCTTAGTAAAAATCAAAGAAAAGGGAAGGCCCATTTCTCCTAATTTATTAATAAAATCAATATCAATCTGCTGAGGTTCCAGACGAATATCCACCAAGACAAAAACCAATTGCAGGTTTTCTCTAAACTTCAGATAATTATCAATCATTTTAGACCATTTCTCACGCATAGTCTTTGATATAGAGGCATAACCGTAACCTGGCAAATCGACTAAAAACCAACGATTATCCACGACAAAGTGATTGATGGTCTGCGTTTTACCCGGTTTGGACGAAGTTTTAGCCAAGGACTTATGGTTTGCCAACATATTAATCAGCGAAGACTTGCCGACGTTGGAGCGACCAATAAATGCAAATTCGGGATAATTATCCGCTGGGCATTTCCGCCAATCTGCTTCTGACTGGACAAACTTGATATTTTTAATCTGATAATCCATCGCAATTTTTCTTAAAAATAGTATTCATATATCGTTCGCGTTTATTCTCATAAATATCCGGAATATGGATCATAATGGCCAATTCCTCGACTTCACCAAACGACGGGTTATCAGAAATTCCGAAATACTTCAACGAAGGGGAAATCGACATATAGGATTTTATCAGTGGGGGAATCATAGTTCCCATCGCACGAATTTTCTTTTTCAGCAAAGATAAATTTTCACTCACGCCATTGCCCTTAAAAATCTCCGAATTTCGTTTACTCACCCGAGTTTTATCGGAAGGATGAAAGGGTTTCACCAAATTTTCATCCCCTTGAAAATAGCGTTTCAAAAAGTCGAGTATGAGTTTACGGGCCAAGCGACTGTATGAATTGTACATTGTCATTTTGCCGAAGAAATACTCGATTTCGGGATACTTGACGGTCAGGGCACCCAAGCCGTCCCAGATATTGTCCAGGGCAAACAGACCTTTTCGGGGATCCACCGATGCCTGATATTTGGGTTGGACAAAACTTCGACCCAATTCTATTGTACGCGGCCATTGGTTTTGGATAAACTCATCCGAAAACTTAAACAGCTCTGACGTAGCGGTATGCGGATAACCTTTTTCATCCACTGGGGCATCTTTTCCCAAGATGAAACGATATGCGCTTACGATTTCCTCTTGTTCGGGATTCCAGACAATCAACTGTTTCCAAGCGTGCGGTCCCACGTCAAATTCATCCAAATCAAGCTCCTTTCCCGTTCCGCCGCTGGCCGCCCTAAAAGTCAATTCTCTCAAGCGACCTATTTCACGCAACACGTTGGGAGCACAATCCGCGTCCACCAAATATATGACATTATCCAAGGCAGTCGTTTTACGCAATATCTTATCATCGGTAAGCTCTTGCCTTAGAAGATTGACATCAACAGGAGGAATAATCTTTTTCATACTCTACCTTTTAATGAATAAACTTGTTCTTTCAACCACTGTGCCCATTCCCAGTCGTTTTTCGATTGGTCAAACTGCTGGTAAGGGATGAGAGGGCCAAAAGTGATTTCGAAATGGGATTGTTTCTGTTTCAGCAATTCGCGAGGCAAAAGCAGCATTTCAAAATTAGACTTCACGCCCAATTTTTTTCTAAGGTTCGCAAAATTATAAAAAAAGTTGGAATTTTTTCCATCAAAAAAACAGGGGACAATATCCCGTTGGGTTTGTCGAGCCTTTGTGACGATTGTCTTTTTCCAGTCCAAATCCCGAATTTTGCCCTGTTGACGGCGGGAGCACAGGCCTGCTGGAAAATACAAAATCAAATCATCGGATTCAAATGCGTCATTCAACGATTTATAGGCATCCGCTCCCATTTTGCCGTGTTTGTTGATAGGAATGAAAATATCACGCATTGGCTCCAGATAACACAACAGATCATTAACCGGGAACTTGATATCGGGTCGATATTTTCCGCATATACTTATTAGCGTCATACCATCCAAGCCGCCCAACGGATGATTGCTCACCACGATACAGCGACCCGTACGGGGAATTCTTTCTTCGTGATGAATCACCAACTCATTATTCAAATATCGGATAATGGCATTGGTAAATTCCAACGATGGCAAATGGCCATACTGACGCAGCAGACTGTTCATTTCATCCTGGCGAACAACGCGTTCCAGCAAGCGAATCAAAAATGACGGCAGTTTTTGATACAACTTCGGATTTTTATCCTTAATGGCCTGGGCGACGGAAATCTGCATAAGGACAGTTTATTTTCTTGACAACCAACCGTTCGGATTCAAGTAGGAACTATTTTTCCAAACTTCGAAGTGAAGTTCGTAAGTATTATTACTCGTAGATTTTCCCACAGTTCCTATGGTTTGTTTTGTTGACACCTTATCACCTTTTCTCACATTGACAGAGGCCAAATTCTGATAAACCGTCAAATATTCGCCATGACGGATCATCAGCACTTTTGTACCCATAACTTCGAGGATTCCAGTGACTTCGCCTTGGAAAACAGCGCGTACGGCGGTACTGGGTTCCACCAAGATGTCGATGCCTCGATTTTCAATCATCACGGAAGGCACGTCAGGATGGGGATAGCTACCGAAATCGCCCACTTTGGCACCTTTAACAACTGGCCAGGGCAGCTTACCCTTGTTACTTTCAAACGAATTGCTGATCAACTGTTCTTCAGGAG
>JAKSMH010000253.1 GCA_024400715.1 Bacteroidales bacterium
ATCCCGGCAAAATATGAAAACCGAAAAAATGTATCTTGAGGGTTTGCATAATGACTTCAAAACCTACGAAATCCGCAAAGATACATTGATTTTGAATGATAAGCAAGGCGAAGTGCTGCGTTTCTTGGCCGGCACTAAACCCGAAGTGCAAAAGGAAGAATAATCGTCAATAGTTATTATTGCTGCTCGTTTGCTTCAGCAATCTGCTTGCGTCCAGGATAGTCGAGGGAATAATGTAAGCCCCTGCTTTCGTGCCGACTCATAGCGTGCTTGATGATAAGGTAGCCAATGTTGATCATATTCCTTAATTCGCAAATCTCAGGAATCAGCACGGATTTCTTGTAAAGTTCCTCTGTTTCCCTATATAAAATCTCTAAACGGTCGAAGGCTCGCTGTAAGCGAAGGTTGGAGCGAACAATGCCGACGTAATTACACATAATGGTTTGCAATTCTTTTCTGGATTGCGTAATAAATACCATTTCCTCGTTCAGTACGGTACCTTCGGTGTTCCATTCGGGAACTTCGTCGCAGAAACGAATGTCGTTGAGACGTTCCACGGCTTTAAGGCAAGCCCTGTGGGAGAATACCAATGCTTCCAATAATGAATTGGATGCCAATCGGTTGGCCCCGTGAAGCCCTGTGGAAGAACATTCGCCTGAACTAAAAAGGTTGATGATGGAACTTTCGCCCCACTCGTTGACTTTGATGCCGCCGCAGGAATAGTGGGCAGCCGGCACAACCGGAATCATATCTTTCGTAATATCCACGCCTATGCTAAGACATTTGGCGTAAATGTTTGGAAAGTGGTTGAAAATCTCGGTTTTATCAATGTGGGTGGCATCCAGGTAAACGTGGTCGCACCCCTTTTGTTTCATTTCATTGTCGATGGCACGAGCTACGATATCACGAGGAGCAAGCGACCCTCTGGGGTCATATTTGCTCATAAATTCCACACCGTTTCCGTCTTTAAGTATGGCTCCCGCACCACGAAGGGCTTCAGTTATCAGGAACGAGGGAGATTCTTTGGGATTATACAGCGAAGTGGGGTGAAATTGTACAAATTCCATACCGTTAACGGCTCCCTTGGCACGATATACCATCGCAATGCCGTCGCCTGTGGCAATGGTAGGATTGGTGGTATTGCCATATACTGTGCCAATGCCGCCCGTACACATCATCGTAATGCGAGACAAAATGGTCTCCACTTTGTTGGTGTTGGGATTATAAATGTAGGCACCATAACAGGTGATGTCTGGCGTGCGGCGACTGACTTCTACACCTAAATGGTGCTGCGTGATGATTTCAATCGCGAGATGATTCTCTAAAATCTCAATATTTTCATGGTTCTTGGCGGCTTTGATCAATTTTTCTTCAATTTCAAGCCCCGTCACGTCTTTGTGATGCAAGATGCGAAATTCCGAATGCCCGCCTTCTTTTGCCAAGGCAAATTTTCCGGATGTGGTTTTGTCAAAATCTACTCCCCATTCAACCAATTCCATCACTCGTGCGGTGGATTCACGAATGGTTAATTCTACAATGTGGCGGTCCGATAACTCGTCGCCGGCAATCATCGTGTCTTCAATATGCTTCTCGCAGGAATCCGGCTGATAGACAACGGCAGCAATGCCGCCCTGGGCAAATTTTGTTGAGGTGTCGTCGACTTTGGCTTTGGTTACAATGCAAACTTTGCCGTAGTTGGCGGCCTTCAAGGCGAAGCACAAACCTGCCACGCCAGAACCGATAACTAAAAAATCTACTTTTTTCCTCATAATATTAGCACTTGCTTTTTTATACCGCAAAAATACAATATTTATTATTGATACGACGTTTTTTTTCAAAAATCCACATAAAAAACTTATTTTTCTTCCCCATTCCTCTTGAAGGCTTTATCGCTTGAAACGATTAACTGATAATAGGGAAATCTTAATTTTCGATTTTTGCAGTGACTATCCGTCTCCGCCACTCTTGCCCAATGATTCATTGCTATTCCGACGAATAGTGGCGAAGTCGGAATAGCTTACAGGACTTAAAGTGATAATTTCAGTTTTGATATTTTTATTTAATTATAGAAAAAATATATAATTATTACTTCATATTATATTTTTTTGTATTTTTGCCAACTTGATTTTTGTAAGTCATCAATCAAAAAATATGAAATGAATGATACTGGTTTGAGGACAAAAAAGTCGGCAGCTTGTTTTGCTTTCGACCATCATAAAAATCAAGACTTTATCACATTAACCATAAAATATTGAAAATCAATAAGATGATAGAAAAATGCGGTGGATAATTTATTCTGTGTAATAAAATCAAAAAAAAAATGTATTTTTGCCGCCGCAAAATTAGACATATTATATATATACATATAAAGTAAAAAATGAGCAAAGATTTAATCATCGTGGAGTCTCCGGCAAAAGCCAAGACTATCCAAAAGTTTATCGGGAAAGATTTTACGGTAATTTCAAGTAAAGGTCACGTAAGAGATCTCCCACAAAAAGATTTGGGCATTGATATTCCGAAAGGATTCAAACCTAAATACGAAATTCTTGAAGAAAAGAAAAAGCTGATTCAAAATATAAAGAAATTGGCTAATGAGGCAGATACGGTCTGGCTCGCAACCGATGATGACCGCGAAGGTGAAGCCATTTCGTGGCATTTGATTGAAGTCGCCGATATTGATCCTTCAAAAACAAAGCGTATCGTTTTCCACGAAATTACGAAAAAGGCCATCGAAAGCGCATTGGCCAATCCTCGTCAATTGGATGTGGACTTGGTAAATGCTCAGCAGGCACGTCGTATTTTGGACAGATTGGTGGGTTTTGAATTGTCCCCTGTACTCTGGCGAAAGGTGAAACCTCAACTTTCAGCCGGTCGTGTGCAATCGGTGGCCGTAAAACTGATTGTGGAACGTGAACACGAAATCAAAGCATTTAAAACGACGTCTTCCTATAGAGTAGTAGGTAATTTTTTGTCAGAAAAGGATGCAAAAAATGAGTTTGAAGCCGAATTGGACGTGCGTTTTGAGGATAAGGACAAAACCACCGCATTC
>JAKSMH010000254.1 GCA_024400715.1 Bacteroidales bacterium
TGCTTTTTATTGTTCGATAGGAAGTGGCATATCGATTTGTTCGTTCCAAGGAAGTCCGTAACCGCCAATTTCCTTCATAAACGGGTCTGGATCAAATTGTTCAACATTGAAGACGCCTTTTCCGTTCCATTTGCCTGTCAAAATCATTTTGGCACAAAGCATAGCGGGAACGCCCGTGGTATAAGAAACAGCTTGGGCACCGATTTCCTTGTAGCAGGCGGCGTGGTCACAGTTGTTCCAAACATAGTAGGTGCGTTCTTTACCATCTTTGATACCTCTGATTTGGCAACCGATGGACGTTTGTCCCGTGTATCCTTCTCCCAAAGAAGATGGTTCCGGAAGGACGGCCTTCAAAAACTGCAAAGGAACGATTTCCTTGCCTTCGTAGTTGATGGGCTTGATGCTGGTCATACCAACTTCCTGTAGAACATTGAGAACAGTCAAATATTTCTGTCCGAAAGTCATCCAAAAGCGGGCGCGCTTGATGCTTGGATAACTGCGTACCAATGATTCCAATTCTTCGTGATAAAGCAAGTAGGATTCGCGGTTACCGATGTTGGGATATGCTACGGTTTTATGGATTGACATCGGGTCAATTTCCACCCATTGTCCGTTTTCCCAGTATTTTCCTCTTTGCGTTACTTCGCGAATATTGATTTCCGGGTTGAAGTTGGTGGCGAAGGCTTTGCCGTGGTCTCCCGCATTGCAGTCAACGATATCCAGATAATGGATTTCGTCGAAATGGTGTTTGGCGGCGTAGGCGGTGTAGATACTGGTTATACCCGGGTCAAATCCGCATCCGAGCAGTGCCATAATGCCGGCTTCCTTGAAGCGGTCTTGGTAGGCCCATTGCCAACTGTATTCGAATTTTGCCTTGTCACGAGGTTCGTAATTGGCGGTATCCATATAGTTGGTTTTGGTGGCCAAACAAGCATCCATCAAGGGAAGATCTTGGTAAGGCAATGCCACATTAATGAGCAAGTCAGGTTTGTAACTGTTAATCAGTTCAATGGTTTCCTGAACATTATCGGCATCAACCTGAGCCGTTTGGATACGATTTCCACCGATTGCGGCAGCGATTTTGTCGCATTTGGCTTTGGTGCGGCTTGCCATCATAATTTCGGTAAAAACTTCAGGAACGGAAGCACATTTGTGTGCTACGACTGCGCCAACACCTCCGGCGCCAATAATTAATACTCTTGCCATTTTTTTGTTTTTGTTATGATTAAAAATGCAAAGATACGAAATAATTTTATTATGAGTAATTTTGCTGTAGTTGAAAACTGCGATAAATCACTTCGGCGGCATTGGCTGAGGCGTGACTGTCGGCGAGAAGGTGATGCAACTTGGCATAATCCGCCTTCATTCGCTGGATGTTTTGCTCGTCAAAAGTGATTTTTTCAAATTCCTGGGCCAGTCGCTTGGCATTCATTTCATATTGGATTAATTCAACAACAGCGGGCTTGTCTAAGATGAGGTTGACTAAACTGATATAGTTTATTCCTTTAATTAATTGTTTGGCAATGATATATGAAATGGTGCTTCCTTTGTAACACACTACTTGCGGAGTGCCTAAAAGGGCGGTTTCCAAGGTGGCGGTTCCCGATGTTACCAACGCTGATTTGGCATTAAGCAGCAGGGGATAAGTTTGGTCATAGACAATTTTGATATTCGTTCCTTTTAGGTATTTTTCGTATAAAGTTTGTGGCTGCCAATTTACGCCCGATACAATAAATTGATATTGAGGATATTGTGTGGCGACTTCCAACATTACCGGCAGCATTTTAACAATTTCCTGTTTGCGACTTCCTGGAAGAATGGCGATAATGTCCCTTTCGTCTAACTGATTATGTTTCCGAAAGTTGATTACAGTTTCACTTTCGCGAATGTCTTTGTCAATGGCGTCAAGAAGTGGATGCCCTACAAAATGAACGGGTACGCCGTGTTTTTCATAGAATTCTTTTTCAAAGGGAAGAATCACAATCATCTCATCCACGCATCGTTTGATTTTGTGGATTCTGCTTTTTTTCCAGGCCCAAACCTGCGGTGAAATATAATAAATCACATTGATGCCGTGTTCGTGGGCAAATTCGGCAATTCTCAGATTAAATCCAGGATAATCGATGAGAATAAGCACATCGGGTTCGTAGAGGAGAATGTCGATTTCGCAAACCTTGATATTGTTGAGCACTTGTCGTAAATGCGTGGCGACTTCAAAAAAGCCCATAAAGGCCATTTCCCTGTAATGTTTGATAAGTTCACCGCCCACGGCTTGCATCAAATCACCGCCCCAAAAGCGAAAATTGGCCTCGGAATCGCGTTCTTTTAAGGCCTTCATTAGATTTGAACCGTGAAGGTCGCCCGATGCCTCACCGGCAACAATGTAATATTTCATTTTTATCTTTTAGGTGAAAGAATTATGAAAGCAGCGACTTTACAATTTCCGCCACGGTCTTGTTATCGGCTTTTCCAGCCAATTGCTTGGTTGCCAATCCCATCAATTTTCCCATTTCCTTGATGCCTGAAATATTATTGTCGGCAATGAGTTGGCTGACGACATTTTTAATTTCGTCGGCAGACATTTGCGCTGGCAAGTATTGGGCAATGACTTCGTATTGAGCCATTTCTTCCTCATATAAATCTTGTCTATTTTGAGATTTATATAATTCAGCGGATTCCTTGCGCTGTTTAACCAATTTCTGGAGTAGTCCTAATTCAGCCTCAGGGGTAATTTCTGCTCCTGCTTTTTCAGTTTTTAGCAATAATAAAGCGGATTTAATGGCCCGAAGTGCGTTCAATTTTTCCTTTTCCTTGGCCAACATAGCGGCTTTAATGTCATTGTTTATTTTTTCTTCTAAACTCATATTACGTAAATTTAATTATACTGTTTAAAAAATGATTTTATTTCTTTTTTTCGACGGAAAATCCAAATTTTCCTAAAATTTTGCCCAAACCGTAGTATTGTCCATGCGAATAGGCCACCAAATTTGCTCTTTTAAGGTCTAAGGCACCCGTTTTTTTATCTAAATATTTCGGATCCGCATGTA
>JAKSMH010000255.1 GCA_024400715.1 Bacteroidales bacterium
TTTCGCCCGCGAAAACAAAATCCCGTACCTGGGCTTGTGCCTCGGTATGCAGATCGCCATCATCGAGTTCGCACGCCATATCTGTAAATTGGAAAAAGCCAACAGCAAGGAAATCGATCCCAACACGCCTTATCCAGTTATCGATTTCTTGCCGGGACAAAACGAATACAGTATGCTGGGCGGCACCCTTCGCCTCGGCAAATATCCCTGCAAGTTAAAGAGGGGAACGAAGGCCTTTGAGGCATACGGCGAAGAGTTGATTTCGGAACGCCACCGCCATCGCTATGAAGTGAACAACGACTATCGCGACGTGCTTTCTAAAAACGGTATGGTGTTCTGTGGAACTTCTCCCAACGACAGCATCGTGGAGATGATAGAGCTGCCCGATCATCCGTGGTTCGTGGCCTGTCAGTTCCATCCCGAATTGAAATCCCGCCCCAATCGCCCTCATCCGTTGTTTATGGGCTTTATGAAAGCCGCGGTTCAGTTCGCAAAAAATAAATAAATTTGATAAACATAGGCAGGGTAATTCCTGCCTATTTGCTCATTTTTATAGATTGATTTTAATCTGAAAATTTATCACAAAAATCAATTTGTCATCATAAAAATAATTTTTCCAAATGAAAAAGGTCGTCATACAGAAAGGTAAGGAAAAGTCGTTGCAGCGATTCCACCCCTGGGTATTCTCCGGGGCCATTGCGAAAAAAGACAAGGGAATCACCGAAGGGGAAGTGGTGGAGGTCTTTGACGCCTACGATAATTTTATGGCTATCGGCCATTATCACACCAGCTCTATCGCGGTACGTGTTTTCAGCTTCGATAAGGTGGAGGTCAATCGTGATTTCTGGAAAAGAAAAATCGAACGTGCCATCGCTTATCGCAAAATGATTTATCTTTTTGATAATCAAGATACTACGTTGTTTAGGCTGATTAATGGCGAGGGCGACGAGATGCCGGGACTGATTGCCGACTGCTATGCCGGTCATCTGGTGTTGCAATTCCATTCCTACGGGATGTACCTGATGCGTGAAATGCTGGTGGATATTTTTAAGGAGGTGCTGGCCGACCGGTTGAAGTCCATTTTCAACAAGAGTGCCACGACGCTTTCCGAATCCAATGCGTTCGTGCCTTCCAACGAGTTGCTTTATGGCACGTTGGACGACGAGGTGCTGGTGCGCGAAAACGGTGTTCCTTTCTATATTGATATTCAGCAGGGACAAAAAACAGGTTTCTTTATCGACCAGCGGGATAACCGAAAGATGGTGAGTGAGTTCTGCCGTGGAAAGAAGGTGCTCAACCTGTTCTGCTATACCGGCGGCTTTTCTGCTTACGCCTTGAAGGGTGGGGCGGAATTGGTGCATTCGGTCGATATTTCCAAGCGCGCCATTGAACAAACCAATGAAAACATGGCCCTTTTGGGCGATTTGGCTCGTAATCACGAGGCTTTTGCGGCTAATGTCTTCGATTTTATCGAGGATATGCCCGATCATTTCTATGATGTCATCGTGGTCGATCCGCCTGCTTTTGCCAAGCATTACAAAGTGAAAGAGCAGGGCATCAAGGGCTATCGCAATATCAATCGGAAGGCAATGGAAAAAGTGAAACCCGGTGGGATGATTTTCACCTTCTCGTGTTCCCAAGCCATCTCAAAAGAGGATTTTCAAACGATTATCTTCTCCGCTGCCGCTATGGAACATAAAAATGTCCGAATAATCAAGAATTTACAACACTCTTTGGATCATCCTGTCAACATCTTCCATCCCGAAGGAAGTTATTTGAAAGGAATGGCTTTGAGTATTGAATAATCATAATTTTTTGCTGATGAAGTTCGCTAATCCTTTGTTTCTGATTGCTTTAAGTGCTGTCTTGATACCGATTATCATTCATCTTTTTAATTTTAGAAGATACAAGACGGTTTATTTTTCCAATGTTAAGATGTTGGAAGATGTGCTGCTTAAGACGAAGAAAGAATCTCGCTTGCAACAATATATCGTGTTGGCATTGAGGGTGTTGGCTATCGCGGCCTTGGTTTTCGCCTTTGCCCAGCCCTTTATCCCGAAAAACAATATGAGCAGTCATCAGGGCAATGTGGTGACGATTTTCGTGGACAACTCCTTTTCGATGGATGCCAATTCCAAGGACGGAACCCTGCTCTATGACGCGGTCGAGGCAGCGAAAAATGTGGTCAATGCGTTTTCATACGCGGATGATTTTGTGCTGACGACGCAGGATTTCTCTTCCAAAGAGTCTCACATTTTAAATAAAGATGAGATTTTGTCGATGTTGGATGACATCCAACCATCGGCACAAAGCCACACGCTGGATGAAATCGTTGCTTTTGCGCAAAATACGGCTTCTTATTCTCATAAATCAAACCATATTAATTATTTTATTTCGGATTTTCAGAAAAATGCTTTTGACGCCGCCGCTTTGAAACGGGATTCGTTGAATCGCAATTTTCTCATCCCGATAGAAGTAAGGCATACTGACAATGTTTCCATTGACAGTTGCTGGTTCTTGACACCTGTGTTCAATGTGGGACAGTCGGTTACGCTCACGGTTCGCATCCACAATTACGGCACGACCGATGTGAACAAGTTGCCGCTCAAGTTGTATATCAATGATGAGCAGAAGGCATTAGCTGCCGTGGATGTCAAAGCCGAAAGTTATGCCGATTATCAAATGAACTATACGATTACCGCGGATGGCGTGCAGTGTGGCGTGGTGCGGATCGAGGATAGTCCCATTATTTTTGACGATGAACGGTGTTTTGTTTACACGGTGGCTACGGCCAATAATATTATCGTGGTAAATGCCAAGGAAAATCGCTATTTGAAAGCGATGTATGGTATGGATTCCTTGTTCGTTTATCAGGAAATGAATGAAAAACAAGTCAATTATTCGCAATTTAAGACGTGTAATCTGTTGGTTTTGGACCAACTTCAGCATATTTCGTCCGGAATGGCGTCGGAAGTGGAGAAATATGTCCAAGCCGGTGGAACTTTGCTGTTTTTCCCAGCGGAAGAAATGAATGAGTCGGTTAA
>JAKSMH010000256.1 GCA_024400715.1 Bacteroidales bacterium
GTATAAAATCCTACGAAGGCGGATACAAGATTTTTATTTTGTGGATGGCGGAACGCCTGTATCGTGACGCGGCCCCAAAACTTCTGAAAACCTTGGAAGAGCCCGAAAGCAACACCCTGTTCATCCTCATCACCGAAAACAGCGATAAAATTCTATCCACGATTCTGTCCCGTACCCAACTGGTAAAAATCCCCAAGATTTCGACCGAAACCATCCAAAAGCAACTACAAAAGGATTTCAACTTGGATGAGCCAAAGGCCAAGGACATCGCCTTGGTGGCTGACGGCGACTACAACCAAGCCCTCCGCCTGCTCAACAGCGAAAGCGACCACCATCAATTATTGGAACAAGTTGACCAGATTTTGGGCAGCATCATCGCCTTGTCACGCAACAACCTCGCCCAAGTGGAGTATATGGATATCCAAAACTGCTTCAAGAACATCATCGACCAAGGCCGAGAATACCAAAAGACCTTTATGAACAGTTTTATCCGTATTTTACGCAATATGCTGATGAAGGACTTTCCCGTGTGCAAGTGTAGTTCCGAAGAACAAAACATCATTGGAAAATACGCCCCAATGTTTAACCTGAAAAACGTTTCACAAGTGTTTGAGGAATGCAACAAGGCCCAATACCACATCGAACGCAACGGCAATTCCACCCTTATTCTGACGGACTGGTATCTAAAAGTGGCAGCACTGATTGCTCCGAACCCTTAATACGTGGAATTGGGCGAACATATATATCCTCAATGCTTTCAGGCCGATAAAAATTCAGCCAGCGAAAATCTTTTAATCTACGATCTTTATCGGGCAAATCCTTGTCGGGATAAATCTTGCCGTCGGGATCATTGTCACACACTGTGCCGTCGATCTGATTATCGGTCCACCACACCTTCATTTCGCTGGTTGCCGACGTATTCACGCCAATCAGCGTACTGTCTTCATCCATAATGAAATAAACACATTCCGCATTATTGACGACATTCACCGTGGTCAACTGTTTATTCACCACATAACCCGTGATATGATTTCCCTTCACCTGATTGAATTCCGTTTCGTCAAACATCGAAGAGACAATAAATCCCGCCTTTATCAAATTGATTTCCATGTGGGTAGAATCTATCAGGTAAAAGGTTATGGTATCGGCACTCAACTGATTTTCATCGGACCACAATACGGGATTGTGGAACATCAATATCGTGGAATCATTTACATTATAGACCAAGGAATCGCAAACGCCCTGCATATCCTTGCGATAAAACTTCACGTGATTGAACGCCATCATCACCTGCGGCTCCTGCACCGAATCAATCAATATGCGCAAAGTATCGGAATGCAGGTACAGCGAATCGCGGCTTTCGTCGATTAGCACCAGCTGATTGCTGTCGGCTGCCGTCGAAAAACCGCCCAATTCGTGATGTTCCATATAATTTCCCTTCAGAATATACCCTTTGGCGGAATCGGAAACCATCACATTGTTCCAACCGATGCCGTAACGAAGGTTTTTATCGTAATACACGCTGTCGGCCAACGGGGTCTGAGAGCCGCTATACATTTCCACATCATCGGTCAGCGTCGCCAAATCGGTTTTGGTTTCATACCAGCCCGAAGAAGTGTATATTACATTTTCGTCAGAAATAAGGTGCGTTCGGGAAATAAAATAGACCTTTTCCTGCGCCGTATTGTACTTCAAAGAGTCACAGTCCATTAGATACGACGGACTATTCAAACGCACATTTTTATCAAGAATTACATCATTGGTTTTTGTATAAAAATGACCGAATTGACTTTTCAGGGTATCGTCCTCATTGATCATCACGCCACCCGTCACATAATATCCCACCTCTTCATTAAGGTCATAAATCAAACTATCCGAATAAAGTCGCGCGTTGTCGTGAACCATTTTCACATCTCGAGCGATAGATGCCATTCTCGCATTTCCGTCATAATAGACCTTTTTGCCATACAACTGAACGGAATCGCCGATATAAATCCTCACCGGTTTTCCAAAGGCAATCAGATAGTTGTCGTTTTCATAATAATAGGCACTATCGCAATAGCCAATGGTATTTTCGTGCTGAAAAACCACATTGCCCAACAGCCGCTGCGCACCGGGAAGCAGTTCCTCGTCATACTCCAGCAGTTTTGCCCGCGTGTTGATTTTCTTGTTCGACTGTCCAAAGGCGGAAAAGCCCGTTACCAGACAGCACAGGAAAAGCATCAGCACACCGATAAAAAAGCGTTTTTTATTCATTCTCAACGGCCTCGCCATTTACACTCACAATACGGTCATTTTCAAAAACGGTCACTTTCAACGTATCGCCGTCATTGCTCAACTCGATATCCTCTCCGTTTTTCACATTATCGACATAATGAATTATTCGGGTAAGGTTTCCATTGGCATTAAAGCCCTTTTGAACACCCGTTCCCTTGTCAAAATCGCCCTCGCCTACCATAACTCCGCGTTCATCATAATAAGTCCAATGCCCATCAAACATATCCTCGGCAAAAGAACCCTGTTCCTTGATTTCCCCGTTTTCGTGATAATAAACAATGGGACCGCGGTTTTTGCCGGGAAGAAAATGAATATCGGAAAGCTTATAGCCGAGAATGCTGAAATTCTCCTCCAACCCTTCCTCCAGATCGTCTTTATACGTACAACGGGTCTCCACTTTACCATTGATATAATACTTCACGAAATCGCCGTTGCGCTTACCATCCTTCATTTCCATCTTTATTTTCAACGGATGAGGAGCATTGATAAAATAGTACTTGCTGATGCCGGTTTCCTTTCCGAAGCGATATTGAATGGAAGATTGCAGACTCCCGTCCTCAAAATATTCGTTTTTGGTTCTCGTACAAGAAGTCAACAGAGCCACGCAGCACAGCAATGACAAGAAAAATTTCGCAGTTTTCATTTTCATATTAATATATAAACGAGACGTTATAAAGCGTTCAAGAACACCGAAAGCAGCAGTCCGAGATAAGTACCCACGGCATAGCCCACCAAACCGATGACGATGCCGCTAATC
>JAKSMH010000257.1 GCA_024400715.1 Bacteroidales bacterium
TTGCACAAAATTCAAAAAGATGAACAATTCACGAAAACCGAGCCGTCGGAAATTTGGGGAGCATTATAAAAATTTTTTCTTTACATTAATTGTTCTAATTTTATCAAATTATTGTATGGGGCAAGCATACTGGATATACCAAGAAGCTGAAGGATATTATCACGGAATTGAGGGATACCCTCAGTCTTATGACAAGGCATTTTGCTTATACAAGAAATCTGCTTCAATGGGAAATATCGCTTCACTGCGGATGCTGGGAATTTGCTACTACAATGGTTATGGGATTGCCTCTTCTAAACGCAAATCATTTATCTATATGAAAAAAGCAGCTCTACATGGAGATACGGCCGCTATGATGATATTGAGTTCTTATTATCTTGATGGAGAAGGATGTAAAAAATCGTGGAAAAACTGTATTAAATATGCATTCAAAGCCGCAGATCAAGGCAATGAATCGGCAATAAAATTTCTGCGGCAATTTTCACTTTACACCCGAACCAAAATCATATTTGAAGAAGAGTTGTGAAGTCTCATATCAAATTTCAATTAAACAATAGTTTTGATAGTAACTATTATAAGAATTGTGCCACGAGTTATAATAAATATTACCTTTGCATCCTCAATTAAACACCGAACACAAAAATGCCAACACAAAACCGCACATATCGCCACACAGCCCCGGCAGCAGCCCTCTATTCCCTGCACCCTAAACCCTATACCCTAAAAAATTTCACCTTCTTTGCCAAAATATCAAGTTATGGCAAAAGGTAGCACCCATAGGCACGTAGTACACCCCTAAGAAGTGAAAGAGGTTGCCGTCAAAAAACATCAATATTCACGGCAGCGTGCTGCCGTACCTTAATACCGCAATTGCGAACGAATTGCGTAAAAAAACGAGGCGGGTGGTGGCGAGAAACGCAGCGGCAAAGAAAAAGAACGGAAAATAACACATTCTCCATTAAACCCATCGCCAAATCCACAGTCATATATAAAAGATAGCGTTTAAATTTTTGACGGTTGGTGTAGATTTCAAAAACTTTTCCGTACTTTTGCATCCTCAACCAATCAATCCCCGAACACCAAAAATGCCTACACAAAACCGTACATTTTCCCCACCAAAACCACCCAGTTCACTGCTCACTGGTCACTTAACTCACTACTGATCACTACCAGCTTTTGCCATTTGCGGTAGCAATTGGAAGGGCGCCGTAGGCGGTGCGAGCGAAGCGAGCACGGAACCCCTGAAAAGTGCGACCCGAGCGTAGCGAGGGGACCGCCCAAAAAATTATAATTATCACGTATCAGAATGTTCGCATAACGCTGTCGTTCTGCACAAAAAAAGATGCGTCCGCTTTTAGGCAAACGCATCTTTCCTCGAATTATGTTGTTTGTTATTTTTGAGGTTCGGAAGAAATCAAGTGAACATCCATCTGATTGAATGGTATTTCGATTCCAGCCTTGTTCAATTCGTCATAAACAGCCTGATTCAAATGGAAGAAGGCATCCCAATAATCGGCGTTTTTCACCCAGACTCTCAACTGAAGATTCACCGAGCTGTCGCCCAGTTCGGTAACCACAACGACTGGAGCGGGTTCTGCCACCACAAACTGATAAGCAGAAGCCATATTCAAGATTATTTCGCGGGTTTTGTCAACAGATTCTCCGTAAGCAATGCCAACTGAAACATCCACACGACGGATTTCGGAACGGGAATAGTTGGTCAACGTTTTGGTTGCCAAATCGGTATTGGGCACCACAATGACTTTCTGGTCAGGGGTTTTCACAATCGTATTGAAGATTTGGATTTGAACAACCGAACCCTGTATGCCATTGCATTCGATATAGTCACCCACGCGGAAAGGTTTCAACAGAAGGATGATAACGCCGCCTGCGAAGTTCTGTAATGTTCCCTGCAAGGCCATACCGACAGCCAAGCCCGCGGCACCCAACACGGCGATGAACGAAGTGGTTTGGATTCCTATCATACCCAAGACAGCGATAATCACCATCACTTTTAAAGCAATATCACAAACTGAAATCAAAAACGACTGCAACGACGCATCAACATTGCGGCGTTCCAACACTTTTCTCAAACCTTTCAACAACAGTTTGATTACTTTCAAGCTAATCCATAAAACAATCAGTGCGACAATAATTCTTGGCACATCCTTAAAAAGCAATTCATTAATCAAGTCGCCTTTACCGCCCAGCAATTTGTGGACATCAAAAAATGCAGTATCAGTTTTTTCCATAACGAGAATAGTTGAATTTTTATTTGGCAAAAGTACGAAAAAGTCGGTTATGGTATTAAATTAAATTAGGCATTTCTATCAGTGCTTCACCAATATTATAACATTAGATAGACTGAAAAAACTTCATCCCAAAATTATAATCTGTTTTCAGTTTTTATTTGAAAACGATAATTCTCAGTTCTTCTTTACCTTTTTTGTATTTGGCAGTCTTCGCCTTGGCCACGCATTCGGCTTGAATGCGCCTGTTGGCAATCGTGGTCGGATACTTGCTGTTGTCGATGATGCGGGCATCAAGGACATTACCGTCTGTGTCAATATGAACCTCTACAAATACTTGTCCAGTTTCGCTAACCGTGAGGTCCGGCATATAGGTGTAGCCTCTATTGCCCTCTCCGTAGCCAATGCCACCTCCGCCATCTCTGCCAGTTCCAACTCCCGAACCCTTTCCTCCTCCACGAACGAATGAATCTCGCTGCGGGACATCCGATTTGCCAAGAGTCGAATCGGGAGAAAGTGTAGTAAAAACATCTTTCATTCCATTGGAATATTTTATGTAGAAAACGTCTTGTTTCTTTATTTGATAAGTCGGTCCATCCTGAAAATTCCACTTTTTATATGAAATTTCATCCACTCCGACAACAAGTACTTTGGCAGGGATTTCAGTGGCATCAAGTTTAACAATTACGTCTTGGGCAAAAGAAGCAGACATCAATATTCCTAAAAACAAAAGAAATGCAAATAATTTTTTCATCATTTTAGATTTAATAAAATTT
>JAKSMH010000258.1 GCA_024400715.1 Bacteroidales bacterium
TTAATTTTCAAGATTATACGGTTTTAGATGTGGAGAAGACTATAGATTATGTAATGAGAGAAAGGATTCAGCGTGAAAATCGGGATCCTTTATGGCTGATTTTTTTCGGTGGAGAACCTCTGCTGCGGCTTGATATGATTCGTTATACGATTCAGTATATGAAAGAGAAGTATCCAGAGGAGAAAGTGGGTTACTCCATTACTACAAATGGAACTATACTGAACGAAGAGATTGTGCAACTCTTTAAGAATGAGCAATTCTCTGTTTTGGTTAGTATTGATGGTCCCGACAATGAGTTTAATCTTCGCAAGGATGCCGCAGGTAATTCATCGTTTGAAAGGGTGATGAAGTTTGTGGAAGCGATGAAGGAGAATGGAATAAATACCGAATTGCGTGCAACACTCGTGAATACAAATCCATATCTGGTTGAGACTTTCGATTTCTTTGAAAAACTGCAATTGCCTTTTTTTGTTTCGTTTGCATACGCTTCAGAGAATAAAGCTCATAATTACTCTCAGTATGATCAGGAGGTTCTGCAAAACATCAGGAGACAGTTTGATGTGCTTCAAGAATACTATATTCACCGGATTCGTAATAAGGAATTAATTATGAATCAACGGTTTTATCAGTATGGCAATGTCCTTCGTTTCAGAACCAACAAAAACATTTCTTGCGGTGCTGGGCGGACTTATTTTACCATTACTGCGGGCGGCGACATTTATGCTTGTGCTCATTATATGAACACACCGAGTCGAGCTATTGGAAATATCAATGCCGGTCCCGAAATAGACCCTTCAGACTATAAGGCGCTGGAGATTGATAGTATTGGAGAGTGTGCATCGTGCTGGGCTAAGTATCTTTGTCTGGGACTTTGTGTGGCTCAAAAGGTTACCTTGGGGAAAGGCAATGCAACAGCATCTCTGGCCAATGAATGCGAATTGGAACGCATTCAACTGGCATTCTATCTAAAACTTTTTTACTACGCCCAAACCTTGGCTCCATATTTATATTTTAAAAAGGATGCCAAGTTAGAAGACGAACCTAAAAGAGTTGAATTGTAATCTATACGCATTCCACCAACCATTAGAGTTGGTGGAATGATTTTTTTAGCAGGATAACTTATTTGCAAGTCGGCTTGCGCCAATACGGAAATATTGGTTGGTAAGCCATTTTTCACCTAAAACATTTTCTAAAATCTTGAGGAAGTTGATAGCGGTTTCAGCATCGGCGATGCCGCCAGCAGGTTTTATTCCAATCATTGTTCCGGTATTTTCATAGTGCGACTTGATGGCATCAAGCATAATAAGAAAAGATTCGGGTGTGGCGTTGACTGCAATTTTGCCTGTCGAAGTTTTGATAAAATCAGCGCCAGCAGCAATGGCTAATTGTGAAGCGCGAAAGATATTATCAGCACTTTTTAATTCGCCAGTTTCTAAAATGACTTTTAGGTGAGCAGGGTGTGCAGCTTGTTTGATGGCTACGATTTCATCGAAAACTTCTTGGTAATTTCCTTCCAGAAATTTACCACGTGAGATGACCATATCAATTTCATCGGCACCTTGAGCAACAGCGTATTTTACTTCTGCAATTTTCACTTCAATGGGCGACTGGCCTGCGGGAAATGCGCCCGCTACGGATGCAACATAGATGCCTTTATTTCCTACCAGTTGTTTGGCTTGTGCAACAAATGGTGGATAAACACATACGGCTGCCGTTGATTTAGTCCCGCGTTCGGGATTGTTGAAATCAATGGCTTTTTGACATAATTCGCTAATTTTCTGCTTGTTATCTGAACCTTCTAAAGTGGTCAAGTCGATGCAGTTGAGTAAAAACCTTTGTGCATCTTCTTTAGAAGAAAAATAGCGCAACGGCTGAGCCGTGTATTGCGCTATTCTTTCTTGAATTTGTTCTTCGCTATAAGGATATGACTCGAAATTAAAATTTGTCATAACATCGTTATTTTGAAGGAATGATTGCTTTTAATTCATCTACGGTTTTAGGGATTCCAGGTCCAAGGACTTCGTGGCCTGTCGTTGTAATCAGGACGTCATCTTCAATGCGGATGCCACCAAAGTCTCTGTATTCTTCCACTTTATCATAGCAGATGAAATCAGCTAATTTGTTTTCTTTTTTCCAAATGTCAATAAGTTGAGGAATGAAATAGATACCTGGTTCGATGGTAATTACGCAACCTGGTTTTAATTCGCGAGCCATACGTAAGTAGGCTGTGCCGAACAGCGTACTGCGTTGGATGGTTTCGTCGTAGCCAACGTAGTTTTCGCCCAAGTCTTCCATATCGTGAACGTCAAGACCAATCTGGTGACCTAATCCGTGAGGCATAAACAATGCGTGTGCTCCCAAGCGTACCGCTTCTTCTGTGTCGCCTTTCATCAGGCCAAGCGCTTTTAAGCCGTTGGTGATAATTCGACAAGCGTTGTCGTGCAGTTCCTTGTTGTAAAGACCTGGATGAGCGGCCTCAATACAATCCATATTGGCTTTGAGAACGATTTCGTAAATCTCTTTCTGCTTTGGAGAGAAAGTCCCGCCAACGGGCATAGTACGGGTGTTGTCTGAGCAGTAGTTCATCAAGCCTTCGGCGCCAGCATCCATCAAGAGCATATTGCCTTTTTTCAGGATGGCATCATGACTGTGGTTGTGCATTGTTTCGCCGTGTTGTGAAAGGATGACGGGGAAAGATACGCCATTGCCGTATGACAAAGTAATACCTTCTGCGATGCCAGCCAGTTCGCGTTCGCAAACGCCAGCCACGCAGCGTTCCATTACGGCGGTGTGCATCTTATACCCGATTTCGCAAGCCGCACGCATTTGGTCCAATTCACGTTCTTCTTTGATTGTACGTAATGCTACGATGGCTTTGATTAGTTCGACAGACGCCTGGTTGCGAATATCGGCAACAGGAATGCCTGTCAGTGATGATAATGTGATTTTATTATCATCACGGTACGGAGGAGTGAAATGTATTTTGCGGCCCTTGGCTTGAGCTGTTGCCACAAACT
>JAKSMH010000259.1 GCA_024400715.1 Bacteroidales bacterium
GTGAAAGCTACTATTAACGCTTTGGCCCAACTTCGCGATCCTTATACTATCGCTAAAGTTCGCGGCGTTCAGCTTGATACCGTTTTCAATGGATAATTTCTCAATATCTTATATCCAACTCCCGCCTTCCCGACGGGAGTTTTTTTTTGCTTGGAATCCGAAAATTTTTGTAAGTTTGCAATCCAAATTTGTAATTATGAATTATACCGATGCCTTCCAGGAATTACAGCAAATCGTGCGCGAAATGGAAAACGCCGACGTGTCCGTCGATGAATTGTCAGAAAAAATTAAACGCTGCCTTTCTCTAATTAAAATCTGTAAGGATAAATTGTCTAAAACCGAGGAGGAAATCTCCAAGATTATGGATAAGGAATAGTCTGCTATGGAATCGATAACCCCTATTAGTATAGAAGAATATTGCGAGGCCCATTCCACACCGGAAGGTGATTTGTTATACCAGTTGTATAGGGAAACCAATCTTCGCGCGGTGAAACCAAGGATGCTTTCCGGACAATTGCAAGGACGTTTCCTTTCTATGATGTCCAATATGCTCAAACCCAAGCATATCCTGGAAATCGGAACCTATACCGGTTATTCGGCCCTATGTCTCGCTGAGGGGCTTGCCG
The DNA here is from genome assembly GCA_024400715.1 of Bacteroidales bacterium. Next base: position 627 of record JAKSMH010000259.1, read on the forward strand.
ATAACGGAGTCCTTGACACTATTGAAGTCGATGAGGAAATGGAAGACATTATCCTGAAATATGTCAACCAGTCACCGTATAAGGATAAGATAAAATTGCACATCGGCGACGCGGCACAATTGATTCCGCAATTGGATTGCACCTGGGATCTGGTCTTTATTGATGCGGAAAAACGAACCAACCGCCTCTATTACGACCTCCTCCTCCCAAGGATGAGAAAGGGTGGGGTAATGCTTATCGACAATATGTTGTGGAGCGGAAAGGTGGTTGAACCTATTACCCATAGCGACTTGGATACCAAGGCAATTATGGAATTTAACGATTATGTGCGACAAGACCCGCGTGTGAACAATGTCTTGCTGCCCTTACGTGATGGCATTATGATGGTAATTTGTTTGTAAATGATGAGAATTGATATTTTGACACTTTTCCCCGAAATGTTTACCGGCGTGTTCGGCTGCTCCATTATCAGTAGAGCCGGGAAAGGCCATTATCTGGAATTGCATACCCATGATATTAGGGATTATAGCACGGACAAGCATCATCGGGTTGATGACTATCCTTTCGGTGGCGGTGCCGGTATGGTGATGATGGTCGAACCTATCGCCCTCTGCATTGAAAAACTTAAAAGTGAAAGGCATTACGACTTGGTGCTCTTTATGGCCCCGGATGGCAAGACCTTTGACCAAAATTATGCCAATAGACTGTCGATGTGCGAAAATATTATGATTCTTTGTGGCCATTACAAAGGTGTGGACGAACGAGTGCGAGAACTGTTCGTTGACGAGGAAGTTAGTATCGGCGACTACGTGTTGTCCGGTGGCGAAATCGCGGCCATGGCCATTGTGGATGCTGTGGCCCGTATCATCCCTGGCGTGTTGCACGACGAGACTTCCGCCTTGCTGGACTCTTTTCAGGACGGCTTGCTATCAGCCCCGGTTTATACGAGACCCGCTGATTACAAAGGATATAGGGTTCCTGATATTCTTTTGTCGGGACACCAGCAAAAAATTGACGAATGGCGGATGGAACAACAATTGAAGCGAACCGCCGAACGCCGCCCGGATTTGCTGGAAGAGTAAGTTGTTTGTAATCCCGTTTATTCTTGTTGAGATTCCGGTGTTCCCTCCATACGTCGGAAACATCGGAATGGTGATGAGTCATACCTACGTAAGGACGGCGGCGCAAAATATAAGGTAAAAGCACGTGAGCGGTGCCGCCTAATTCTCGCCATTCCGCCGAAGCAAAACTGGGGACGGAATCTCTTTACAAGATGTAAAAGGATAATTACAAAATGTGATATATACATAAATATTATTTGCAATTATCTCTTTTGGTCTCGTGGATTTCTTGTATTCCAGCACTGATGCTTTCACAATTTTGAAAGCATCGTTTTTTTTCTGACTTTGATTAGGACCGTCCACATCATCACATCCCAAGATGCGGCACACCGCTTTTCTTCAATTCAAAGATTACACTTTCACAGCTTAATTTCCGAATCACTTCATATTTTCAATCCCCACATCAGCCACTCCCCTTTGATAAAAAAACGCTTTTTAACGAAAAAAAAAGAAAAAAAAGAAATTTTGTTGTTTTATATAAAAAAAATATGTATTTTTGCATGTTGAAATTGTAATGTAGTATATTATCAATAAATAGACTTAACTAACGAAAAAACAATAAAATAGAAGGAAATAAAGATAAAAATCAATAACAATTAAATTCAAAAATCTATGAAAAAATTAGTATCAATTTGCTTCTTAAGCATCTTATTCTCGGTGTTTAGTGTGCAAGCGCAAAGGCCCAGGCCAACGAGGGTGACGAGGATGCCCAGCTTATTCTCGGTGTTTAGTGTGCAAGCGCAAAGGGATTGCTGCTTCCAGTTGTTCAATCCAAGTGCCGACACTATACGCAACATCGCGAATTTGCCAAATGGAAATCTTCCATTGAATCACACCATGAACAAAGTGGTGTATCAAGGAACAGATGTCTATGAGTTGATGTTTTCAGACGAAAACTGCCTCGGCATTGATTATGAAACAGGTAAAGTTTCAATCGAAACCGAATTGTGGTTGGATGACGAAAACGTTTTGGATGGCCAGCACGACCTGAGTAGATACTGCGATATTACATTGCAGACTTTCTACAACGAGCTTCATTGGGTGGGTACACCGTTGATGCCCGATAATGGTTTTGAATACCCTGGTGCAATTCAGTGGTATCCGGGTACATACGAAATCAGCAATGTTGCTTTCGACTACTTCTTCTTCAAATTCTTGGTTAATTCAAAATCAAGACTCGTCATCACTTGGAATCAATATATGCAAAATGCAGTTTTGATTGTTAACATACGTGAACGTATCAAT
>JAKSMH010000026.1 GCA_024400715.1 Bacteroidales bacterium
TAAATCAACTTCAAATTGGCGCCGATGGAAAAATTCGGTCCCAGTTCCCTACCCCAACCCACGGTAGCCGCTAAATCATTGGCGTGGAAAGTGCCGGTTTCAAGTCCCGACACATCCATTCGGGTAAACTTTCCATAACCCACATAGCGCATTTCGAAAGCGAAACTTCCCACCTTGTCAAAAGTATGTGAATATAAGGCAGAAGCATAATTGGTGCCGGTATAATAATTCGTAAAATTCAACAACAGGGAAGAATGATGGCGCTGACTAATCAAGGAAGGATTGGTCATAATGATGGAAGGATCTTCGTCATAGACCGAAATCAGATTGCTTCCGAGCCCCGCAATTCGGCTGGAATAATTATAGCACAGAAAATTATACACATAATTGCCATTCGACTGAGCTCGCAGGCCCGTCGTACAAAGAAGTAACAGCAATGGCAACAGGTATTTTTTCATCAGTTTTCTTCAAATAAAAGTCCAAACATTTCCTCTATTCGGGCGATGGGATAGATTTTGATTTTCAATCCGTCCAATTTCACGCCTTTCAGATTATATTTTGACACGAACATTCGTGTAAAGCCCAGTTTGTTGGCTTCCGAGATACGCTGTTCTATTTTCACCACCGGTCTCACCTCTCCATTCAGTCCCAACTCCCCGGCGAAACAAGTTTTGGCATCGATGGCAATATCCACCGTTGACGACAAAATGGCCGCAATCACCGCCAGGTTGACGGCAGGATCTTCCACGTGTAGGCCACCAGCGACATTCAGGAACACATCCTTGGCACCGATTTTAAACCGGCATCGTTTTTCCAGCACTGCCAGCAGCATATTCATTCTTCTCGTATCAAATCCCGTAGCCGAACGCTGGGGCGTACCATATACGGCAGAACTCACCAAGCTCTGTGTTTCAATCATCATCGGCCGATTGCCTTCCATCACAGCGGCAATGGCACTTCCACTATAGGTTTCATCGTGTTGGGAAACCAAGATTTCGGAAGGATTCAGCACCTCGCGCATACCCGTTTCCGTCATTTCAAAAATGCCCAATTCAGAAGTGGAACCAAATCTGTTCTTGATACAACGCACGATACGATAGCCGTAATGCTGGTCGCCTTCAAACTGCAACACGGTATCTACGATATGTTCCAAGACCTTGGGTCCCGCCAAAGTGCCGTCCTTGGTAATATGTCCAATCAAGAAAACGGGAATAGCCGTAGATTTGGCCAAATGCTGAAATTCGGCGGCACATTCCTTGATTTGCGAAATGGAACCCGAAGCGGAATCTATCAGATTACTTTGCAAGGTTTGAATGGAATCTACAATCAGCAATTGCGGTTTCAGTTCCTCGATATGCTTAAAGATGGTCTGGGTTTCGGTTTCGGTCAGAATATAGCAATGTTTCAACGCATCGGGCTGGCCAATACGTTCGGCACGCATTTTCAGCTGGCTTTCGCTTTCCTCGCCCGATACATACAAGATTCGGGTTTCGGTCATCGACAAAGCCATCTGCAACAACAGCGTGGACTTGCCGATACCGGGTTCGCCGCCCAAGAGCGTAATGGATCCGGCCACGATGCCGCCGCCCAAGACACGGTCCAACTCACCGATATGCGAATGCAAACGCGGCATTTCCTGCAAGGAAATCTCGCTGAACAGTTTGGGCGAACTTTGACGATTCAACGCATTTGACTTTCCTTTGGGCGCGTCCTGCCGAACCAACACTTCCTCTTCAAAGGTATTCCATTCGCCACACGACGGACAACGGCCCATCCACTGGGTGGATTGATGCCCACAATTCTTGCAAAAAAACTGCGTTTTCGTCTTCGCCATTGTTATTCTCTTATGTAATCAATATGTATCATCAAACGATGAGTTGACGGATTCACTTCGTCGGGAGCATAATTCTCCTGAGTCGATATGCGATTGTCGGCATCGTAGGTATATGCCACCCAGGTTTGCAGCTGCTCATCCTTTCCATAAACTGAAACTTTCATCAAATTATTGCCTTCATACTCATACTTCGTCAAGCGGTAATGGTCCAAATCTTCCTCCTCCACCTCGACAACTTGATTATTTTCATTGTACTTTGTATAAATCTTGGCAATTAGAGCTTCATCATAATTATAAATCAAATCCTTGATTTTATTTCCGTGCTCATCGTACTCAAAAGCGAAAGTTCGTCTATCGTGTTGCTGTATTTCATCACGCGTATAGGAAGCCAAGCGACCATTTTCATCATACTGATTAACGACCACGTACAACTGGTTGCCGTCCTCGTCAAAATCAATTTCCTTGATTATGCGGCCCTGATCATCGTATTCGTATTTTTTCTCGGTATTGACAAAAACACCTTCGTCATAGCAGTCGCGACGCAGCAGGAGACCATTTTCATACACATAGCGCGTGGTGTATTCCGGAAGGCCTTCGCCATAACACATTTTCTGTTCCGCCAATTGGCCGGCCTCGTTATAGCTGTTGGTCACCCTTTCACAAAGCGTTCCTTCGGCATCGTACTGGCACACCACGGAAGCTCTATTTTGGTCATCATATTGGGTAGTAGTGGCCGACTGCAAAGAAGCATCGGCATTGTAACTGTTTTCGGCTGTAACGTAGCCGTGTTCATTATAAACGAGGATTGAAGCGACATAGTCTTCCGGAGCAATATCGTTTTCCTGATAACCCGTACGAAGGTAGTTTATGGTATGAATAGTTAATTTGGGCATAATAAAAATATTTTTGCAAAGATACAAAAAATACATTAGCCACCCAAAGAAAAGTTTGACTGCTAATCAAGCACTTGCTAGTTGAATCTATACAACGTTAATTATTGTTAATTATTGTTAATTTTAGTTTACATTTAACGAAATTCTTGTAACTTTGTAATTTAATTTGAGTTTTGATGAGACGTGAAGTTTGGAAATGAAAATAGAGAACTCAAGCTTGCAGATGGATTAACCCTATTGTAAATAAATTTTTTAGTTATGAAAAAAACATTATTATTCTTATTAGCTGCGATAAGCATCGTAGCAATAACGGGGTGCAAGAGATCTTCGTCAGAAACGAAAATTTCCGAATTGCGTTCAGTCGGCAAGGAAATTCCAAACCCGAACATTACTCCTGAACGATGCATTCCGGAAGGATCTGAAGCCACCTTGCGCTCAATCCGGTATGTTCCTGGTCGTCCCATCTATTATATGGACTACACGGCAAACGTGGACTGGGAAAGTCTGTTAACAGATAACAATCTGCCATTATACGGTATGTCCTATATGACAGACAAAGTCACCAATGCCCTTTTCAACTATATCCCGGGACCAACGACTACGGACAAAATTCAAAGTAATGCTTGTTCCGGCTTCATTTGCCATAATAAAAAGGGAGAATTGTTGAACTGCCGCAATTTTGACGGAAATTACGGAGAGATGGTCGTGGTCTTCAACCGCAATGTCAAACCCGGCGAACATAAGAGCGTGATGATGACAGACTTGAACGCCGCACAAAAATATTCTAACACAGGGGGCTACAACGGTGACAACGTGCTTCTGAGGGGAGGCATAGACCTCAATGTATTGCTTCGCCAGCCTATTTCAACCGTTGACGGAATGAACGATGCGGGACTGGTCATTACCAGCTATCAGCTGCCGAACTTTAACGACAGAAACGAACCTACCATTGATCCATTCCCAAGTGTGACACCACGTCCTTATGCCATAAATCAAAACACGGGGAAACCTCGAGCCGGCTTTGTAGGCCTACACGTTCTTGCCCTTACCAAATGTGCCACCGTACAAGACGTGATTGATTTGTTTCGCTCTTATGACTTTACGGCTCTTGACCGTGATTTGAATGTACATTGGTGCATCTCGGATGCAAACAATGAGTTTAAAACACTGGAATATTGGGTTGGAAGCGACGGACGCGACTCATTGTTTGTCTTTGACGAGAATGACCGTACTCATTCTGCCTATTTGGGTAGTCATAACGTGGCATACGAATACCTCAGTATAGAAAACTATTATTACAATCCAGTGCCTTCAGCAACCTGGTATATGGACTATTGGCAACGGGATTTCGGCGGCGTGTTTCGTGCCCATAACATGATGAACCATTATTCTCCGATTATGGATGAAATAGCCGCATTATCTTGCCTACAACACGGAAATTTTGGTATCGAAGTGCCTGATCAGGTAACCAACTGGTCGTGCGTTTACAACTCCAAACAACGCACTATCCTCTTCAATGTCCGGGATGATATGTCCCAGGCATTCACCATTGATTTGAAAAAAGACCTGTAATCCGGAAAAGATATGTCAAGTCAATATGATTTCCGATTAATTCCTTAGTTGGAAATAATTTTAGTGATGTCGTGAAATGAAAGTTACAATTATTATACTCTAATTAGAAAATAGTACAAAAAAAACGGTAAAGGATTATGTTACCGTTTTTTTTGTACTATTCCGTTAAAAATTAACTACTTACACTTGATAGAATAGTTGGTAAGTTTTTCTTCGTAATTCATATCGCTACATTTCTTCAGGTCGCCGGCATAGCTTCCCCAAATTTGCTTAACCTGATTAAGATCATAGGTAAAATTTGCAGAAAAACCTTTTTCGCTTACAGTACAAGTACATTTTTTGTTGCAAGAAGTTAAACAAATTGCCACCATGGCTACTGCAGCTAAAACACACAATGATTTTTTCATAATTGCTTTTTATTGGTTAATAATTGCGGTGAATAAAAGTGCAACAAAGTTACGAAATAAATTTTGTATTACATTAAATACATAAGTTAAAAAAGATTAAATCGTGTGTCTTTGCAAGAGATTTGGACTTGGAATGGCAAACTTTTGGACAAAATTGACCTTTTATTAAAATGGTACCGTTGAAGAAACCTACCGTTTTAACTAAGACAAAAATCGTTTTACCCGTATAAACAGATACGCATACGGAAACGTTCGTTTTGATAGAAAATCCCGCACCGATTGGTGCGGGATTTTTTTACAATCAATCGTTGAATCTATCTTTCTTTAAAATTTGGAATTTCATTTTTATTTTTGTACTTTTGCAGCCTAATTCTAAAAAAACAACAATTATGAAAAAGATTCTTACAATTTTAGCAATTGCATGTGTGGCCTTTGTATTTACGGGGTGCCAGAAAGATGTTCCTAATAAATTCATTGTCGAATTGCGTTCAGTCGGCAAAGAAATTCCCAACCCAAACATTACTCCTGAACGATGCATCCCGGAAGGAGCTGAGGCCACTTTAGAATCCATCCGATATATTCCAGGACATCCCATTTACTATATGGACTACACGGCCAACGTGGATTGGGGAAGTCTGTTAACAGATAACAATCTGCCATTATACGGTATGTACTATCTGACAAGCAAAGTCACCAATGCCCTTTTCAACTATATCCCGGGACCAACGAATACGGACAAAATTCAAGGTAATGCTTGTTCTGGCTTCATTTGCTATAATAAAAAGGGAGAATTGTTGAATTGTCGCAATTATGACGGAGATTACGGTGAGATGGTCGTGGTCTTCAACCGCAATGTCAAACCCGGCGAACATAAGAGCGTGATGATGACAGACTTGAACGCCGCACAAAAATATTCTAACACAGGGGGCTACAACGGTGACAACGTGCTTCTGAGGGGAGGCATAGACCTCAATGTATTGCTTCGCCAGCCTATTTCAACCGTTGACGGAATGAACGATGCGGGACTGGTCATTACCAGCTATCAGTTGCCGAACTTTAACGACAGAAACGACCCTACCATTGATCCTTTCCCGAATGTGACGCCACGTCCTTTTGCCGTAGATCAGAACACAGGGAAAACTCGAATCGGTGTTTCAGGCCTACACATTCTTGCCCTTACCAAATGTGCCACCGTACAAGACGTAATCGATTTGTTTCGCTCTTATGACTTTACGACTCTTGACCGTAATTTGAATGTACACTGGTGCGTCTCGGATGCAAACAATAATTGGAAAACCCTAGAATACTGGGTTGGTAGCGACGGACGTGACTCATTGTATGTCTTTGACGAGAATGCACGTGCTCATTCAGCCAATTTGAGCAGCCATAACGTAGGATACGAATACCTCAGTATGGAGAACTATTATTATAATCCAATACCTGCAGCAACCTGGTCTATGGACTTTTGGCAACGGGATTTCGGCGGCGTGGTTCGTGCCCAAAACATGATGGACCATTATTCTCCAATTATGGATGAAGTAGCCGCATTATTCTGTCTGCAATACGGAAATTTTGGTATCGAAGAACCTGGTCAGGTAACAAACTGGTCGTGCGTTTACAATGCCAAACAACGCACCATCCTCTTCAATGTCCGGGATGATATGTCCCAGGCATTCACCATTGATTTGAAGAAGGATCTATAAAATTTACGTACGATAAATATGAAGAAACTTATTTTAACTATTGGAATTGCGGTGCTTGTCTTTGGACTTTCCTCTTGTGGCAACAGTCAGCTGTCACCGACACCGACACCAGATGGTGCATCGAACCCCGTATCCTGTAAGGCAGGAACTTTCGTGGGAAAAGTTGAAAACGGAGTGACGAAGTTCTTCGGCATCAAATTTGCCGAGGACCCGTTGGATTATATGTTCGAATTGCCTGTGCCGTATGTCTATCCTGAAGGCACCCATCAGGTGACAGAGTTTGCAAATGTCTGCCCTCAGTCTGATGGATATCATTTGGCTGATGTTAGCGGAGAAGATTTTCTTACTCTCAATATATGGACAGTGGACAACAAAATGAAGAAGAAGCCGGTGATGGTCTTTGTACACGGCGGTGGATGGAGAGTAGGAGGCAACCGCGAAGCACTTTATGATGGCAGCGTACTCGTGAAAGAACACCCGGATGTGATGTATGTGACAATTGCATACCGCCTTGGTATGTTAGGGGCATGCGACCTTGATATGTTCCCAGACGGTGATCAATACAAACAGTCAAAGGCATTATGTGTCATGGACTTGGTTTGTGGGCTCCAGTGGCTCAAGGATAATATCGCGGCTTTCGGAGGTGATCCTGACAACATCACGATTATGGGGCAGTCTGCCGGTGGCAACCTTGTATCAACTCTCTGCGTTTCTCCTTATGCCAGAGGGCTGTTCAAAAATGCGATTGCGCTTAGCGGATCGTTCAGAATGTGTGCCCACGCCGAGGATCTCACAGGTGACAACAATGCCGCTGTGGCACTTGCAAAAAAATATAACTGCAAAACGGTGGCCGAATTGAAAAAACTTCCGAAGGATGTCATCATCAAGGAATGTATCGAGGGTGAGATAGCCGCTAGATTGCACAAGCCAATCATAGATGGTGACATCATCCCGGATGTCCCGTTCAATGAGATGTTGAAGGGTTTCAAAGGTAATCTGATAATGAGCTCCACTTGGGATGACGGACGTATCTTCGTTGACCCGAAAGAGATTCTGGAATTGATGCCAGGCAATTCGCACGAAGAACAAATCCGCAACCTGCACCTATTTCTGTGCGATATAATGGAGACAGCAAGGTCTATCACTACGGAGGAAGACCGCCAGACTATAGATAAATATCTCACGTATATGAGAGATATCCTCGGGTACAACGACTGGGCAAGCGCCATCGAATTTACCAACGACGAAGTCTTTTACGTGCCGGCAATAAAAGCCGCTTCGGAAGCAGTCCAATACAATTGCGGAAATGTGTTCAATCTGGTATGGGAATCTCCCCGTTTTGGCACGCCAGAACTCAGGGCAGCACACTCCATCGACCTTCCATTCCTGTTCGGAACCATCAAGAATGAAGGAATGGTTGAGGATGTCACAAGAGGTGAAGATGTTGACACAACAGGATGGTTCGCCCTCAGCGACAGGATAATGGATATGCTCGTATGCTTTATGAAGACAGGCAAGCCCACAGAAGACCAAAGCGTATTCCGTCAGTTTGACCAGAAGCATGGCTGGACCACGGTCGTACGCTCAGCCGATGAAATCTTCACGATGCCAATGCCAAAGCCCGAGCGTGTTAAGTTGTTATGGCCGCACGAGCGCAGTTTCTTCCTTGATGCCGGACTTGGCGCAGATATCACACAACACGGGAATTGATTAGGCAATCATAATGGATTAGGATAAAAACCGTTCGTTTTTGATAGAAAATCCCTCACCAAAAGTGGGGGATTTTTTTTATTTTATTACCAATTATTTCCCAATAGCATCAAGCATTTGCCTCAAACGTTCAACCACCGCTTCTCCGATGAGTTTGATCATTGGGGTCGCGTCTTGTTCTTTTGCGTAAGCATCGAAAGCATCATAGTAGCGGCATCTGTCGGCAAATTTGACACTAATAGGAGGTAGTCCATTTTGTACAAGTTGCAAATTCATAAGCAAGCGCCCTGTTCGGCCGTTGCCATCAATACACGGGTGGATGCTTTCAAAACGGAGATGAAATAGTGCCACCGATTTAAATTACTATGGTAGGTGTTTTCAACGAGGAAGACCTCGCGAAAGGCCTCTACTTCGGCGGACGTCAGTGGACGGCTTTGATTCAATCTTGCTTTAAGAGCATCAATTTGTTCTAACAGCGGGACGTAATTTTTGGACGGACTTCGTTTAGCGTATGAACGTGCATCACTTGGCTTTGGCGCATCGTCAGGAATCAGATATAGATTGCCCTTGCGCGTCACGC
>JAKSMH010000260.1 GCA_024400715.1 Bacteroidales bacterium
GTTGTAGGGCGGCTTGTTCATCTCGTCTGCCATCTTAAGGAAAAGCAGATAGGTAATTTGCTCCAAATAGTCGCCATAACTCACGCCATCGTCGCGCAGGACGTTGGCCATGTTCCATATTTTCGAGATTATTGTTGATTCGGTCATAATTCAAAATTGAAAATTATATTTCTATATGTTTTGATCTGCTAAAATTATTGCAAATATGTTCATTATTGCATACATATCCCAATTGATTACTGATGATTTTTGTTTTACCTATCACGAGATCCAAATTTCTATGAGAATGCCCATAAATCCAATAATCAATGTCGGCATCTGCAATGTATTCTCCTAATTCACATGCAAAAGCACCATTTATTTGACTGCCTTGAAACTCTTTTGCGACAACAGAATAGGTTGGCAGATGATGCGTCAACACTATTTTATTTCTTGCAGTACTTTCTTTTATCGCATTTTTTATAAATGTTATGCATTTTTCATTTTCTGCATTAAAAGCATCAGCAGTCAATCTGTATTTCCCATTTCTAATCCTGTAGAAATCACTTACGCCGTGTTCGGTAGCATAAAAATCAACAGGGTTAATGTGTCCCCATAGTGTTGAAACAAGTACATCCAATCCGGGGAATCGCACAACGGAATTATAGTAAAAATGGACATTGTGCCTGATTTCGCCTATTAGTCCATCCTTCAAACTGGAGATATCATAATATTGATATAGTTCGTGATTACCTATGCAAACAACCACTTCTTGATAGTTTCTTGAAGCCCAATCCCAAAAGAAATGATTTTCATATTCGGGCGTATTCAAGTAAGCTGTATCACCAGCCATCAAAAGAATATCACCAGAAACCTCTATTGGATATTTCTTGAGATATTCAGAATTCTCCTTAAATTCCAAATGTAAATCGCTCAGGTACTGAATTTTCATTTTTCCAACACGAATAGTTCGTCCAACAAATTTAAATACTCAGTTATTGCCTCGGGCGGAACAGACATTGATTGTGCCAAAACTTGTGGAGAGTCCTGATGAATCCGTCTCATTTCCGAAACAAATTCCACAGCGTCCCCAAAGATGGAATGACACACTGAAACTGGTCCTATTGCCTTACCCGTCGCCATTAGGTTGAGGATATCACGACGATGTTTCAAAATATCATCTGAATGAACGGTTTTTCCCTCTTTTTTGTCTTTGCTTAAATTTAGGAAAGCACGCATTTTCAGGGCAATCAAGGCGATTTCATCAGCCATTCTCAACCCCTCACGGATTTCGCTGTGGGCAATCGTAAAATCATATAAATCCTTGTCCATAACAATGGAGGAAAGACTGTATTGTCCGCCATTAGCCGAGATGGGTTCAATCCGTATGTTTTGAGGTTCAAGTAATCGCTCTGCTTGAGAAGCCAGCAATTCAATCTGCCAAGGAAAACCCTCTTGTGAGGGATGATTAAAACGATACAAAGCATAGACAATTTTGCCAACGCTGTTTTCCCTTTTTCCAATTGAATAGCCACCATTATGAATAAACTGCCAAAAATCGCTGAGGAAATCACGGGTAATATTGTCAACGATGACAATCAAATCTATATCTTTGGTCACATGGCGTGTCCGTCCAGTATCAGCCAGGCAAACCTCGCAAGCAGTTCCTCCTATGACAATGAAGTTATCTATATGGTCTTGCATTGCCTCCCTAAATATTTCATATCCCGTTACCATAGCTTCTTCATCATTGTTTCGACTTCTTTTTCAATTCTTGGGTCATCCGTTTCTTTCAGGCTTAGAGCCAAGGATATTTTGTCCACAGTTTGCATATCGGATTCAATGGGATGATATTTCCAGCATTCAATTTTATATTGTCCTTCAATTGGATTCAAATTTTTGAAGTTTTCATTATCTTTTCCTCTGTTGAAGGATTTTGTTTCTAAAGCGTAGGTTATCAACTCGTCCGAATTTATCATAGTGAATTTGGATAAGGCACTCACGCCAGCCAACCAAAGACCTTGCGTGTTTTTTATTTCGTCGCAGTACCATACCGACTGCACGGGATTAATCAAAAAACTTTGTGAACGGGCGAACAATTGTTCTTTTGATTCAGGAAAAACCAAATGCTTAAATCGCTGGTCATCAATTTCAATTTCACACAATTTCAATCCAAGGAGGACTTTGATGGCGCGCGTAACCGTTGTGTATTGCAAATGCGTAGCAGCAGCGATTTCACTTGCGGTTAGATGGGTCAAGTTTTCCTTCTGCAAATGATAGAGTAACAAATATTGAGCTGTTGAAGTAAGAGCTTTGTATTGTTTGGAGCCTACCGACTTTGAATTAATGATTATTGATGGCAGATAGGCATATTTGTTGCTAACGATGAAAAACACGTTTTTCTCCGCCAAACGCATACGCAGGTAATAGGGAATATCGTCAAATACAAAAACTGCAACTTCGCCCATCATAAGTCCAATGCGGTCAGACAAATAGCGTAACTGCTTGGGTGTAAAATTCTGTTGGACTGATTGTTGCAGCAACAGCAAAGACTGCCCATTATATTCAGAACGGGCGACATTGAAAAAAATCCAGACATCTGGAGGGAGATTTTTCTGTTTCAATTCAGTTGTTGAAACAAGGCTTACATCCAAAGCTTTGTTAAATATTTTCACTTCCATATTTTCAATAATTTTGCACTATTTTCATACACATTGAAAACAGTGCAAAAATAGCAATAATATTTTGATTATCAACATAAGCCCCAAAATTTTTTAACTACATTTATAAGTCAAACAGCTTATAAATTCATTACACCAGCTCCCCGCTGAACGCCTTTTTCAGTATGCTCTGTCGCAATGCCTCGGATTGCTGCAACGATTCGGCGATGTTTTTCTCCACCTCATCGCAAGCCGATAATCGGGTTTCAATTTCTTGAACTATGCGCTGCTGGGTGGGAA
>JAKSMH010000261.1 GCA_024400715.1 Bacteroidales bacterium
ACATTCGCAAATGACGCTGCAAAAATACAAAAAAATTCCGTACTTTTGCCTTAAAATTGCTTTTTATGAAATTATCCGTCATCATTCCAGTTTACAACGAGGAGAAAACCATCCACCGAATTCTTGACAAAGTATTGGAGGTCAAGTTAATAAACAATTTTTCAAAAGAAATCATATTGGTCGATGACGGATCCAAAGACCAATCCAAGCAGGTCATTGCCGACTATATCGCGGCACATCCTGCAGTGGTAATGCACTATTACGCACCAGCTTCCTAGCTCGGAAACGCGGCGGCACTCCATCGGCGTTTTATGGGCGGGAATGCCCATCGCATTCTCTTTTTCTGGCATTCGAGAGGCAACCGCCTCCTCACGTTTCTCTCCAATATGTTCACCAACCTCAACCTCACCGACATGGAAACCTGTTACAAGCTGTTTCGTGCCGACATTATCAAAAGCATCTATTTTCAAGAGAACAGATTTGGTTTTGAGCCGGAAGTAACGGCAAAAATCGCCCGCTTCAAAGGCATTAGGATATATGAAGTCGGCATTTCCTATTACGGCAGGACTTACGAAGAAGGCAAGAAAATCGGTTGGAGAGACGGTTTCAGAGCTCTTTATTGCATTTTGAAATACAATATTTTTTCAAAAAAATATCTGAAATAACAGTTGCTGGGGTCGGGAAAACATATGATTCATTCGTCTTGACAGAGCAAGGAAAATGGCCTCGTTGTCGTCGAGGTTCAGGTTCAGCGGGGCGTATTTATCGTTCACCGACAGCAGCAGGATGGCGAATCGGAAGCGGTTGACGTCTTGGAATAATCGTCAATTTTCCTCGTAATAATATGAATAATCGATGCCTTTCATAAAGATTTCTCTGTCGTCGATTTTATCGGTCATGGCACCCAAAAGCAGTGATTTAATGACCGTGCAGTCGGCGGAACTCTTTTCCATTGCCTGCAGATAGTCGTTCTTGTTGATTTGGCTCCAGTCCACGCATTTTTTCAGACGTTTTTTCAGTATCATATCGAGCCAGATGCGGGTGCTGCGGCCGTTGCCTTCCATAAACGGATGTGCCACGTTCATCTCCACATATTTATTGGCGATTTCGTCGAAGGTGGTTTCGGGCATCTTGTCGATGGCGGCGAGTGCCTGAGGCAGGTATTGGACAAGGCAAAACGTAAAACCGCCTTTCGAGATGGTTTTGGTACGTATTTGGCCGGCGAAATCGTAGAGTCCGCCGAACAGGAAGGCGTGAATCTGCTGCAGGGCCTTGGTGGTGCCGATGTCGTTGTCATCTACCAAGTTGCTTTCCCAAAATTCGTAGGCCTTTTTATTGCTTTTTCCATCGATGGTGTTGTCGCTGTAGGTGAACCAGTCGAGAAAAGCGTTAGCTTTGTTGTTCGGGAAAACCTTTGCCAAGGCAATGACACCGTCCATGTTCAGCACATCGCTCAACCGGCGTTTGCCGTCAGGCGCAAGAATTTTCAACTGGGTAGTGGTACTAACCACTTGACTATTTTCCTTCTTGAGCTTGGCTTTGAGGTATTTCCAGTAATTGCGGTTTTTCTCATAGTCGTCTTGGGCGTTGATGGCACCCACAATATCGAGCACCGAGAAGAACCATTGATTCTTCTCTTCGTCCCAGATGGCACGCACTTCACAGTCGTTGTAAAAGCGGATGGAGGTTTTCATTTCAATGAGCAATTTACAATGAACAATGTACAATTATTTGCTGCGCAAAGATAGCGAATTTCTTTAACGTGTTGGGTTTCATTCTGGAGAGTTGGGACATACGATTACCAATTTATAGTGTTTTCCAACGCCTCAACGTATTTTTTGTATAGGCAGATGAAAATTTCATCAATCAATATCAAAATGGCAAAGCGAAAGAAATAGTTATGATAGATGTAATCGGGACTGGCTAATGTATCAAGTGTCGGCAAATTTTGCTGGTATGATGTTATGTTATGGGCACAACGGTGTCTGTGAACTATCACATCATTTTCATAAATCTTTTTTAAATCATTCTCAAGAATACTTGACCGGCTCGCAAAATTTTTCTCTGAAAAAAAAGTACTTTCTTTAAATATTGAAAAACCATTATATTGCCATATAGATAGAGATGTGTCTTGTAACATATTATTAATATGCTGTTTCAGAATAAGTATAAAGAAATCTTTATTAGTACTACCTTCTTTTTGTAACTGAGTTTGAATCTGGTTTCTAAAAGAATTTCTCATTTTTTCTTGCCCTTGACAATTAGGAACTTGTTTGTTCTTTTTCTGTTGCACATAGATGCTTTGTTTCACTTTCATATCTACAAGGGCATCTACAACATCTTTGTCGTTTGGTTTAATCCAACAAAAATCATCAATGTCAAACTTGCCATCTATTTGTTTAATTTGTAACAACAGACTTTTATACACTTTGTTCTTTTGGTCATATTTTGAGAATTCGCCGTAATCTTTCTTTGTATTTCTTAAATACTCATACCGGTACTCATAATCATTTGTGGCAATTTCCCAACAGATACATTTCATTTTTTGTTCTTGTGCGCCGGTCATTTTTAGGAAAATTGATTGCATAATGTAATCGCACAGCGGATATGTTTCAATGCCGTTGCCTATACCGCGACAGGCATTAACGCCGTCTTCCAAAATCTTTGAAAGCGGTGTCGTGATGAATTTATAGTGCTGGCTCTTGTACATAATTCTGATAGATTTGAATGGATTCTTTGATTCGCTCTCTCGTGTGCCCTAATTGATTTGGCGTTTTTGAATATTCACTTTTTTTCTTTTGGATTTTCTTTTTGATTTCATTACAAAGTTCAGATATATCATCATTTAACACTTTTCCTTTAAAAACAACATAATAGATTAAACCGAACAACCAATAATCTGCATCTATTATTGAAGTAAAAGCAATTTTATCTTTA
>JAKSMH010000262.1 GCA_024400715.1 Bacteroidales bacterium
GAATAAATATTCGCCCCTTAGTGTAATAGGTAAAATGAATTTCAAACTACACGCCCCTTTCGCTCCTTCCGGTGACCAACCCCAAGCCATCAAAGAACTGGTGGAAGGGCTCAATCGTGGCGACAAGGCCCAAACCCTGTTGGGCGTTACCGGCTCCGGCAAAACCTTCACCATCGCCAACGTACTCAACGAAATCAATCGGCCAGCACTCATTCTCAGCCACAACAAAACCTTGGCCGCGCAATTATACAGCGAATTTAAGCAGTTTTTCCCCGAAAATGCCGTTGAATACTACGTTTCATATTACGATTATTATCAACCCGAGGCCTATATCCCTACCACCAATACTTACATAGAAAAAGACTTGGCCATTAATCAGGAAATCGACAAGTTGCGAATGCACACGACATCCTCACTGCTTTCTGGCCGACGAGACATTGTGGTCGTCGCTTCCGTTTCCTGCATTTACGGCATTGGTAATCCCGACGATTTTGCCCAAAACGTCATCAATATCCATAAAGGGATGACCATTGTCCGCGACCAACTTTTATATGCCTTCGTTTCCGATTTGTATTCCCGCACCGAATTGGGACTGGAACCTGGAAAATTCCGTGTGAAAGGAGATACGGTGGACATTTTTCCGCCTTACAACGACACGGCCTTCCGTATCGTCTTCTTCGATGATGAAGTTGAAGATATTTTTGAAATCAATCCTGTCTCGGGAGATAAAATCAACAAACTGAGTCTGCTGACCCTTTATCCCGCCAGTATCTTTGTGACATCTCAAGATTCTATGAATAATGCGATTGCAGAAATCAAAATGGACTTGGACACCCAGATACAATATCTTCATTCTTTAGATAAACATTTGGAAGCCAAACGATTAGATGATCGTGTGAATTATGATATCGAAATGATGAAGGAATTGGGTTATTGTTCGGGCATTGAAAACTATTCAAGGTATTTTGACCGAAGGAAACCGGGAGAAAGACCATTCTGCATTTTGGACTTCTTTCCGGATGACTTTATCTTGATTATTGACGAAAGCCACGTTACCGTTCCGCAAATCGGAGCAATGTATGGTGGCGACCGCTCCCGTAAAATCAATTTGGTGGACTACGGATTTAGACTGCCCGCGGCATTGGACAATCGTCCCTTGAAATTCAATGAATTTGAATCCCTAATTGGGCAAACCATTTTTGTGAGCGCTACCCCCGCCCAATACGAATTAGATAAATCCGAAGGGGTAATCATTGAGCAAATTGTCAGACCAACTGGTTTATTGGACCCTCCTATCGAAGTCCGACCCGCCATCAATCAAGTTGACGATTTGCTCAACGAAATCGAATTAACTGTTGGAAAGAAACAACGTGTATTGGTCACCACCTTGACCAAAAAGATGGCGGAAGAACTCAATTCCTACCTTCTCCGAATCGGCATTCGTTCCAAATACATTCATTCCGAAGTAGAAACATTAGAACGTATTGAAATTCTAAAAGATTTACGAGCCGGCACTATTGACGTATTGGTCGGTGTAAACTTGCTTCGCGAAGGCATTGACCTGCCTGAAGTTTCCTTGGTGGCCATTATGGATGCCGACAAGGAAGGATTTCTTCGAAATGAACGTTCTTTGACACAAACTGCTGGCCGTGCCGCCCGACACGTGGATGGACACGTCATTTTCTATGCGGAACACGTCACAAAGTCTATGCAAGCTACCATTGACGAAACCTTGCGGAGACGGACAAAACAATTGGCATACAACGAAAAATACCACATCATTCCCAAGACCGTCGTCAAATCGGACTCCATCCCAGCGGAAATAGACAGCAAACGCTTTGAAAAAGCAGCTGACAGCGGCCAATACAAGAACCTCGAAAAAGCAACTTCCATAGCCGCTGAAAAACCGATTGACTACAAGATGTACAACATTGACCAACTTCGCGCCAATGATAAAAAACTACGCAAACAGCTTGAAAATGCCACCAAGGAATTGGACTTTATGTTGGCCGCCAAGCTTCGCGATGAAATCATCAAAATCGAAAAACTCATCGCTGAACAAAAAGCGTAAAGTAGATTCAACGACACAATTATTGCTGCTTATACAAACATTGTCGAAGCAAAAAAAAGAAGGAGCGGTATGTTGACCGCTCCTTGAAGTTTATTTTACCAAATTTTGAAATTCCGTCGTTTGTCTGTACTTTTTAAATTCAGCATCTCGCTTGGCATTATTTTTATATTTGGCATTCTTTTCAATGGCAATGCCCAAATTCTTATAAAGACCCAATTCATCAGCAGTGCGGGCAGCCAAAATCGCTTTCAGGTAAGCCACTTTGGCATCTGGTTCCGCAATACATTCCAACGTAGTCTTGGCTGCGGCATAATCTTTTTTCAAAATTTGCGTCAATGCGGTATTGTAATCACATTTCGCACCACTCAACGATTGGCCGGCACCTTCGAAGTCACCTTCCAAAATCTTAAACATAGCCGTGTTGTATGACTGGTTAACAGGATTTACAGCAGCTTTTTGAGAATCTTGGAACAACTGCTTGGCATCGGCAATATTGCCTGCAAAGAAAGCGGAAATGGCCTTGTTGTTCAAAATAATGCCATTATCCGGAGAAATAGCAGCCGCTTTATTCAACAAGTTGTCGGCTTCCTTCAGATAACTTTCATTACCCGTAGTGTAAAAATCATTCAATCTTAAGGCAGCTAAATTATTATAAGCTCTCCAATCATTTTCATATTGACTTTCATTAATGATTGCGGAATAGATATCGGCCTTGGTGGCATTGCTCTTTGCCATAGAAGCGGCATATAATCTTTCATTCAAATTTAATTTTGAAGGGTCTGACAATACCAATTGTGCGATTTCTTGATCATTGTATTGGTTTTTCTTGTAAGCCAGGGAAATTTCGGCA
>JAKSMH010000263.1 GCA_024400715.1 Bacteroidales bacterium
ATGTTGAGAAACTTGATGTTTCTGGCTTTTTGCAGATGGTAGTTTTCGTTTTGAATATGAGAAAACAAATCAACGGCCATTTGGGTGATACAAACCCCGGGAGTAATCGGATACATCGGGAAATGTCCTAAAAAGATGGAATGTTCAGAATTCAGTCGGATGGTGAATTCGGCTTGATTTTCATCAATCTTTTCTGTGACAATATTGAAAAAACTATGGAGTAACATCATTATTTGGTGAATAGATTGTTGGGTAAGGTTGCGTTGCTTGTGACGTGAGAAAAGCTAATGGTGGTGATGTCGCCGGATTGCTCGTAAAGGGTTACTTGCTTGGCCAAATAGCTTTTCCCGTCAATAAGAACGTGGATTTTCTTGTAATTACCTTTCATTTTTTTATTGGTAGGGATAAGGACGGCGGTATAGTTGCTTTTCCCGTTTTTGTAAAAACTGCCCTTGAAATTCTTTTGGTCGCATAGGTTGCTGCCGTTGATTGTGCCGATAATGGTAGCCCCGAGTTCGTTGAGCATTGGATTGGGATTGTTGACAACGCCTTTTTCAGTTACGATCGATACTTTTTTGTCATTGAAAAGCAGGCAAAGTTTTTGGGGGGATGAATATTCCCAACGCAATTGCTTGGGAGCCTGGTAGTAAAATTTTCCTTTTTGAACCACTTTTTCAGTGAAGAGGGAAGAGGCCTTTTCCTGCACAAATTCGGCGCTAAGTGTTTTGAGTTGCTGGTGCGTTGTGCTAATCTTTTTTACCAAGACGTCAAGCTGGTTTCCTGTAATTTCCGTCTCGGATTTTTGGGCGGAAACCGTTCCGGAAAGCAGTGCTATGAGGATGAAAACATTCAAAATCTTTTTCATAATCAACTTAATCTAAAAGATTAACAAACGTGTATATTGTTTTTATAATCATTATTTTACGATAAAATAAACACCAACCATTACAATACAAACCCCAATCCATCTCGTGAGTGGCACGGCTTCGTGAAAGATGAAGCAGGCGGACAATAAACCGATGATGTAGCTGATGGATAAGAGCGGGTAGGCCAAACTGAATTGATAGTGTTTGAGTACGTACATCCACACCAGCATGGCACTTAATGCGCAGAGCCCGGAAGCGGCGAACTGCCAGGTGGTGAAAACGGTTTTGAAGTATTGCCATGACCACGAAAAATCACCAAAAAGCTGCACGGCAATCTTCAGAAAAGATTGTGCGGCTACTAATAGTATAGACTGTACAACAATCAAAAGGATTAATATCAGCATAAGGATAATAGAATTAAAGATTGATCTTTGTTTTCAAAATGGTTGTAAACCAAAATATGTTTGATGTGACTAATGGCCCTGTCTTTGTTATACAGCAAATGGGCGGGAATGGTTTGGCGTTGAAGGCAGGTCGCACCGACATAGACACCCAGTGCCGAGGCACAGTAGGATTCTCCAAACAAATGTTTATACCATACGATAGGCATTGAAGAATCTACGACTTGGGCAAAGTCCAAATAGGCGGCGTCGTTGTCTTTGTCGCCATTGAGTCCCATCACAACGGCATCGATATCGTTGATGGTTAAATGTAGTTGTTCCAATTGGTTGAGAAGGTTTTTCCGTAGGGTTTGACTGTCAGCTTTGTAGAACATCTTCATAAAGGAAATGGCGCAATGGCTGTCTTCTTTTTGGCGGCTGACGAACATATTGACAGCGCAGCTGCCGGACAGGGAACCCGTATTTTGATGTAGTTTCAACTGAGCTTCGCTGATATCGTCATAGGTAAAATAGCCGGCTTTTTGAAGCATTTTGAAATATTCAAGCGACATTTCCTCGTGTGCGCCGACGATGGCATTGTTGATTTCTCCTTTGTGCATAAGGGTGTAGGCATCCCACAGACTGCTGTCGAAAGAGGTGCCGCGATGCGAGTAGGTGCTGTTATAACCGTGGCATTTTAGGTGCAATGCGATTTGCGAAGCGATGGTGTTGTGGGTGGATTGCATAAAGGCCGTTGGAGAGAGGCATTCCTCGTTGTTGTTGAGCATATCTTTGAGGAATTTTTCGGTGTTTTCAATACAACCCAGTCCCGTTCCTGAAATAATGGCGTCGGTTTGGTCGTGATGGCTTTTTTGAAGAACATCCACGGCGGTGGCGATGGCCCGTTTAAAGAGTTTCCCCATTCGCCTTGCCGCCATTGGGGCAAAGAAAGCGCTGTAATCCGCTTCTATACTTTCCATATAGGGTTGGGTGGGGATAATGGGATTGTCGAACCAACTTTCGCTAAGTGGCTGTTGAATGGAAATTTGCGAAATGGCTTGAATATAAACGGCTTGCTCGTGAATGGCAGGCGTTTGTTGAACTTGTATGTCGTTTTCCACGAGAGAGAAAATGCAAGAGGAGTCGTTGCCGCCGAAACCGAAGGAATTGGTCAGGACGTGGCGTAAATCGACATTTTCAATGACTTGGGAAACGGGTTTGAAATGGTGGCTTTCAATGGTTTGTGTGTGGCGAAGGTTGGCAGGGAAAAAGTGATTTTTCAATGCCAGGATGCTGATGACGCTTTCCACGCTACCCGATGCGCTGGTGGTGTGGCCCGTATAGGATTTGGTGGATGAAATCGGCGGCATTTGGTCGCCAAACACACGTTCCATAGCAATGCCTTCGCATTCATCGTTGTTGTTGGTTCCTGTGCCGTGGGCATTGATATAGCCGATGTCTTTTGGAGTTAAACCACTATCTTTGAGAGCTTTGCTCATCGCCAAGTAGGGACCTTCTCCATTAGGCGATGTGGCAGTTTGGTGAAAGGCATCGCAGCTGTTGCCGTATCCGCTCAGTTGACAAATGACGGGAACGCCGCGTCGGAGGGCGTGCTCTTCCGATTCGAGAACCAGGTAGGCGGCACCTTCTCCTAAGTTGAGTCCGTTTCTCTGG
>JAKSMH010000264.1 GCA_024400715.1 Bacteroidales bacterium
GGGGTAGAAAAAGGACGAGCGGAAGGCGAAGCAAGAGGCGAAGCCAAAAAAAATCTCGAAATCGCACGCAGGATGCTGTCCGAAGGTCTCGACATCACCCTAATCCGCAAAATCACCGGCCTGACGGAAAAGGAAATAGGTATGTTAAAGTGAAACCTTTCTTTGGATAGCAAACAAAGTAAAGATAAAGACTTTCTTCTTTGCCCATCTTACATCAAGTAAGAACTACTGAATGAAAACGGAAGCAAGTCCTCAACACTTTGAAAAACATAGATTTCGCCCTCTTCTCCGGAGAGAAGCACCTCGATATGCTGCTGAAACTTCTGTTCGTATTCAAGCAAGGCCTGACGACAACTTCCACAAGGGGAAATCGGACGCGCAAGTTTCTCATTGGGACTAATGGCTGTAATGGCAATCTTATTCAACGGAACATCCGGATACTGAGCGGAAGCATAAAAAACCGCCGTACGTTCGGCACATAGGCCCGACGGATAGGCAGCATTCTCCTGGTTATTCCCCGTAATAATCTCCCCATTATTCAGCAGCAAGGCCGCACCG
The DNA here is from genome assembly GCA_024400715.1 of Bacteroidales bacterium. The sequence continues at coordinate 559 of JAKSMH010000264.1, forward strand.
ACTTGAAAATGCGAATACGGAGTATAGGCCTTTTTCGCCGCTTGACCTGCCATTCCCAACAATTTCAACCAATCTTCTGGCAATTCCGAACGGTCTTCATATACCTTTACACGAGCAACAAAATCAAGCGTTTTCATCTGTTTTAGTATTAAAATTATACAAAATCAAAGTATTCATCACCGCAAACAACGTATATCCGGCCTGCGTTTCCAACGTGTCTTCCGTCATCATCGAACCCACCAAAACAATAAATACCGCGACATAGACGAAACCCAGCGCATTTTTATATTCAATAAAGGGATATATCAATATAATGACAAAAGCCAAAGGTAACAAGAATCCCCCCATCAGGAAAAGGGTCAAAAACTGATTATGACTCCCTGAAATAGGTTCAACCATCGTTTGATGCTCACGCTGCTGTTGGTCAAGCAGCGTTTTATGAGGACCTAAACCAACTCCCAAACAGGGATTTTCGGCAATGAGTTCGCAAGATGATTTCCAAGCCACCCAACGTTTTAACAGAGACGACTGGCTAACCACGCCATAGCAATGATACTGCTGCAAGCTGAAAAAACTCTGATACAGCGCACGTTTCAATCCAAAAGTCCGCGTATATTCCACATTGGCAATGCCCTGCTCTATGTTTTGCACATCTCTTACCGTCAATTGAGCCACCGCCGCACTGTCCTTACGCCAATGCAGGGAATTCAAATAGCGAATCAGCGTTGCCGCAACCTTCGGATCGTCATAACTCGTCTCACTGCGTTGGTTCCATTCACTTCGCAATTCTTCTTCACACACATACACGCCCACATACACCATCGAATGAACATCATTATTATACGGACGATGATTCTGCGTATAGGCGTCCAAATGGACATAATCCTTTTCATCAATATGAAAATACTGATAACTAAGCATAGAAACATAGATAATCAGCAACGACAATAACGACAAAAGCAGTCCCACACCAATGCGGATGCGTCTTCCCAACGGTTTTGCGCACAACAAACGCACACAATAAACCACTGCGACGACACCCAACAAAATAATGCCCGTCAAAGTTTGCGCGATGAACAAATAAAGCAACAGCCACAGCAGCATCACCACAGACAGCCACCTCCAAAATGCCTTGATTTCAGGCATTTTCAAAACAACAAACATCAACAACCCGATGGCAATATCAATACAGAGACTGAACCGAATATGCGATATAAACACGGATATTTCACGGATGTTCACGACATCATGCGTAGCATAAAAACCAATGGAATAGACTGTTGCAAACAGCACGCTCAGGACAAACATTCCCAAGACAAAACGCAACTCCTTGATGGTCATTCGTTCGGAAGTCACGACCACCGCCGGTGCCAGACACACGGGCAGCTTGCGGACAAAAAAATCCAAGGCCGTCAAAGCATCATCAGCCTTGACAAAACCCACACACAGCAAAGGCAAAAACAGCAACCAGAGCATAGCGGACTTGTGCAATTTCAACCGTTGCCACTTTTCCGCCCAGTTCCATTCCACAATCCAGTTAAGCCCCAAAAAAAGCAAGCACACACTCATCATAAAATTGGAAAGCGGAATGGCAGCACACAAAGCGGCCGTCAGCCCAACATAAATGATATGATGAATTTGCTGTCTCTCCAAAACGCTTATTTTATTCCTAAAATTGATTTGTAACGAGCCGTGTCGTGAAGCAAATCCTTGGCGGCCCTCACTTCCGGATCGCTGCGAAGCATATCCACATATTTACCTTTCTGATAATAATATCTACCGATGATTTCCGAAGCCAAATAATCGGATATTTCCCCTTTATATTTCTGTAGTTCCGTATCTTTTTCTTTCTCAATCCGGGTTTTCATCTCATCACAAAGTCCCTGAATATCCTCATAATATTTTTCGTCTGTGGCGATTTTCTTCAATTCCTCCAACGACTTTTCCGTTTCGGTGGTATAGGTATATTCTTTATCTTTCAGATAGGTCAGAAATTCATTATAAATTTCGTCCGTCAGCACAAAATCCTTCGCCGCGGCAATGGTTTCGTGCGTAGCCCGATACTGTGTGGCGAAATCGAAGATGTGATTGTTCAGCACCAAGGCCAGCAGCAGGTTGCTCGCCGCGGTATCTGGAGAAACCACGTCAGGTTCCACCCCACCCTTATCATAAACCTTGCGGCCATTCTTGGTTTTGAAAGCCACAGACAACGAATCGGGAATCTTGGTTTTGGAAGGCGTAATCGTATCGTTTTTAAAGTATTCGATATTCTGCACGCAACGACCGCTGGGAATGTAATATTTGGCAATCGTGATTTTCAACGAAGTGTTATAACTCAGCGGCAGCACATTTTGCACCAGC
>JAKSMH010000265.1 GCA_024400715.1 Bacteroidales bacterium
TATCATATTTCAGATTATAAGCCGGCGCAGTTGGTCAAGTTGGATATTCTGCTCAACGGCGATTCCGTGGATGCCCTTTCGTCATTGATTCACGCGGACAATGCATACGCTTTTGGTCGCCGCATTTGCGAAAAACTGAAAGAGCTGATTCCACGTCAGCAGTTTGATATTGCCATTCAAGCAGCGATTGGTACGAAAATCATCGCTCGTGAAACGGTGAAGGCCGTGCGAAAGGATGTGACGGCCAAGTGCTATGGTGGCGATATTACCCGTAAGCGCAAATTGCTCGAAAAGCAAAAGCAGGGTAAGAAGCGTATGCGCCAAATCGGCAACGTCCAAGTGCCGCAGTCGGCCTTCTTGGCGGTCCTGAAACTGGATTAGTCTTGTTCTAAATGAAAAAAATATTATTATTGTGTGTATGTTTGTGCTTGACCTGCATCGGTTGGGCGCAATCTTATCAATTGTCGTCTCCCGACAAAAAGATTCAGTTGAACTTTTATTTGGATAATGGAAATCCTTTTTATGAGGTTCTTGTTGATAATCAGAATTTTATAAATCGTTCGCCGATGGGATTTCGGCTGGCTGACGGGGTGAATTTGAAGGACAAATTTATTTTTTCTTCAGTAGATTATGATGAAAAAGATGAAATTTGGACTCAAATTTGGGGCCAAAACAAGCAAAACAGAAATCATTATCGTGAAATGCTGGTGGTTCTCAAAGGTGAGGATGAAATCAGTTTGATTATTGATTTCCGTGTTTTTGATGACGGCGTGGCTTTTCGTTATGAAGCCGATGCCCCATACGCCGATAGCTTGTTTATACTGGATGAATTAAGTGCTTTTAACTTGGCTGATGACGGAAAATCGTGGTCTATTCCAGCCAATTTTGAATCCTATGAGTTTTTGTATCGCACTTTGCCCATATCTCAAGTCGAAAATGCCAATACACCGTTCACCTTTAAACTGAAAAACGGCTTGTACGGCAGTATCCACGAGGCGGCGTTGGTTAATTTTCCTGAAATGACGCTGAAACATACGGAAAACTGTTCGTTTTGTTCCGAATTGGCTCCGCTTCCCGATGGAATTAAGGCAAAATTGACGAATGGACACTTCGTCTCTCCGTGGAGAACGGTGCAAATAGGCAGAAAAGCAGTCGATTTAATCAATTCCTCCTTGATCTTGAATTTGAATGAACCCTGTTTATTACAAAGTGATTTAAGTTGGATCAAACCGATGAAATATATTGGCATTTGGTGGGGAATGCATTTGGGTATTCAGACTTGGAAAATGGATGAACGACACGGCGCAACAACGGATAATGCCAAGAAATATATCGATTTTGCGGCAGCAAACCAGATTGACGCGGTGCTTTTTGAAGGTTGGAATGAGGGCTGGGAAAGTTGGGGCGGTATGCAACAATTTGATTTTACCAAGGCCTACGCGGATTTTGATATGGAAGAAGTCCTGCGTTATGCGAACCAGAAAAATGTGGCTTTTATCAGTCATCACGAAACGGGTGGAAATATCTTCAATTATGAACGACAGTTGGGAAAAACATATCAATGGCTTGCCGAACGGGATATTCATTGCGTGAAGACGGGCTATGCGGGCGGAATTCCCCAAGGACATCTCCATCACGACCAGTTCAACGTGTGCCATTACCAAAAGGTGGTGGATACGGCCGCCAAATACCATTGTATGCTGAATGTTCACGAACCTATTAAGCCCACGGGACTTCACCGCACCTATCCCAATTTGATGACGGGTGAGGGGGCGCGCGGGATGGAATGGAACGCCTGGAGCGCCGGCAATCCACCGGAACATCACGAGATACTTCCTTTTGCTCGTTTGTTGGCCGGCCCGATGGACTATACGCCGGGAACTTTCGATATTCTATATGAAAACACGAGAAATTTGCCACAGCGACAGAAATGGAACGACCAAGATCAGGGAAACAGCCGCGTGAATACGACTCTATCCAAACAGTTGGCCAATTGGGTGATTTTGTATTCTCCGCTGCAAATGGCTTCGGATTTGATCGGAAATTATGAAAATCATCCCGCATTTCAGTTTTTTAGGGATTTTAATCCTGATTGCGACTGGTCCAAGGCGCTTCAGGGCGAGATCGGAGAGTTGGTGGTGATGGTCCGCCGCGCCAGCGATACGTTTTCTCTTACGGCGACCACCAACGAAACGCAACGAAGGCGGGATGTGCCCCTCGATTTTTTAGCAGACGGAAAAACCTATAAAGCCGTAATTTACGCGGATGGTCCCGATGCCGATTGGAAATCCAATCCAACATCTTATATAATATCCGAAAAACAGTCTTTAACCAAGCAGGATGTTCTAAAGATGAAATTGGCTTCCGGCGGTGGCCAGGCGGTGATCTTGCTACCGCAATAATCAATGCTTATTCTTGATACAGTACGGCTCGAACAGGGCTGCCGTCGCATTGTGCTAATTTTAGGGGCAAGGCGCTAAGCATATATTTACCGACTGGCACGTCACGCAGTACGAGACCTTCCAAGATGACCATTTCGTGACCGAGAAGAATTTTATGGACGGCTTGTACGGTGTCGGCAACTCCGACAGTCTGCGGTTCCACGCCGATTAGCAAGATTTTATCCGAAACCATTGCTTCCGCGGCTTCAACGGTGATGACTCCCTGACCTTTGATAAGAATGCGCTGATGTCCTTCACCGGCTAACTGGTGTACGGTGTCGGCTGTAAATGTTGTGTCGCATTCCACCACAATGGCGGGACCAAGGCATCGACTTAAGTCCATTCCTGCCACGTCAATGCCATCGTTGAAAAAATGTCGGGGTGCGTCCAAATGGGTGGCATTGTGGGCACAAGCTTTGATTACGCTTAAATTGCAGACATCACCTTGGGCGATATGGAGGATTTGCTCTCGGCT
>JAKSMH010000266.1 GCA_024400715.1 Bacteroidales bacterium
GCATAGAACCCGTCGCCGCAGCGTATTCATCAGCCTCTTCCTCAGTATAAGAAGGTCCCGCTGTTTTGGTCCGGCTGGCAACCATCGCGTCGTTCTTATCCACGACGACGCTGGTCACCAAAGTCACCACGTTTCTATTGATATTTTCTTTCGCAAAAACATTTCTAAAACCCTGTTCAATCAGATAACCAATGGAGCCTTGGGTCTCCGACACACAAAAATCCATCGGCATAGCTTCGAGATTGAAGATTTTCTTACCAGCTTCGTGTTGAAGCATCACGTTGCCCACTTGGGGACCATTGCCATGACCAATGACGATATTGTAACCTTGTTTAACAAGATTCACCAATGATTGGCACGTTGCGGTAACATTATCAATTTGTTCCTTGTAAGTTCCTTTTTGCTTGCTTCTAAGCAGAGCGTTTCCTCCGAATGCGATTACTGCAAGTTTTGTCATATTATTCAATTTGCTTTTGAGTATCAAAAAAATAAATTTGCTTAGGGTTTTGCAACCCTAAGCCATTTATAAAAATTATTGTCAGCTTAATAGTTTATCTTACCAAATATGAGCTCTTTCTTCTGGGGCAACATACATTTTGTCACCTGGTTTAACATTGAACGCCTCGATAAATCCATCGATATGAGGCAATGTGGCATTCACACGCCATTTACCCAATGAGTGAGGATCTTCGGTTGTACGTCGGACAATTTCCTCGTCACGAATATTATTGGCCCACACGTTAGCGTAAGCGATAAAGAATCGTTGGTCGGCGGTAAATCCGTCCATATTTTCCTGAATTCCGCCTTCGGATTTAGCTTTTTGCAAGGCTTGGAAAGCGATATTCAGACCACCGTTATCAGCGATATTTTCACCAAGAGTAAATTGACCGTTGGCAAAAAGACCTGGAGCCACTTCAATACCATTGAAATAATTCACCAGAACTTGGGCACGAGTGGTAAAGTTATCGGCATCTTCCTGTCTCCACCAATTGTTCAAATTACCCATTTTGTCATAATTACGACCTTGGTCGTCGAAGCCGTGCGTCATTTCGTGACCGATAACCACGCCAATGGCCCCGTAATTGACAGCATCGTCGGCATTCATATTGAAGAATGGAGGTTGAAGAATACCGGCCGGGAAACAGATTTCGTTGGTGGTAGGATTATAATAGGCATTGACGGTTTGGGGTGTCATCAGCCATTCGCTTGGATCGACGGGTTGGCCGATTTTAGACAATTGGTAAGCATTTTCGAAACGACGGGCGCGGATTACGTTGGCGTAATAGCTATCCTTTTTCACTTCCAGAGAAGTATAGTCTCTCCATTTTTCCGGATAACCGATTTTTACGATCATCGCATCAAGTTTTTCCTTGGCCAGCATCTTGGTGGAATCACTCATCCAGGCCGCATTTTGAATACGTTCGCCGAGAGAAGACTGCAAATTAGCCACCAACTTGGTCATACGTTCCTTATCCGCAGCAGGGAAATACTTTTCGACATAGATTTGGCTGACTGCCTCGCCCAAGCAACCGTCAACGGTGTTAACAACACGTTTCCAGCGTGGTTTGTTTTCAACGGTGCCCGACAAAACCTTTCCGTAGAAATTAAAATCGGCATCAACGAACTCCTTGCTCAAATAGGGAGCAGCGCTATTGATTACATTCCAAGCCAAATAAGCTTTGATCGTATTCAAATCGGTAGTTGCCAATATTTTGTCCAAAGCAGTCAAATAATCCACCTGACCGACATTTACGCTTTCCAGTTTCTGCAGACCGAGGGTTTGAAGATAGGCATTCACATCCACGGACGGTATCATCTTTTGCAATTCAGCGATAGTCTTGATGTTGTGGGTTTTGAAAGGATCACGAAGCGTGTTTTTATCCATAAACTTCTGAGCCATAGCGGTTTCAAGTTTAAGGACTGATTTGGCCAACTGGTCTTCCTTACCATTCATATTGACCATTTGGCTATAATTGGAAATACAGAACATTTCGGTCAGCAGGGCCACATATTGGTCGCGGGTATTTTGCTGAGAGGCGGACAAATAGTAATCACGGTCGCCGATACCGAGGCCGCTTTGCCAAAGCCAGGCGATAGTCATACTACTGTTGTCGGGATCCGCTTCACCGAAAATGCCGAAAAAAGGATTTAGACCTTCGAGGCTCATATTGGCCAAAATTGAAGTCAACTCCTTCTTATCCTTGATATTGGCGATAATTGACAATTCTTCCTTCAAAGGTTCGGCACCTTGTTTTTCAATCGTAACGGTATCCATACCGATATTATACAAGTCACCGATTTTTTGAGCCACGGAACCATTCGTATTGGTAGAAGCGGCGGCCTCTGTAATGATTTCCTTAAGTTGAACTTGATTGTTTTCAGCGAGAACGTCAAAGCTGCCGTAACGAGAATATTCGTCTTTCAGCGGATTGTTCTTCATCCATCCGCCGCAGGCGAACTGATAAAAATCTTCCACAGGAGAAACCGTGGTATCAAGATTTTCCAAATCAATACCGGATAAAAGGGTTGGTTCTTCGACATTCTGTTTTGATTTACATCCCACAAGGCATAAAATAGAACACATCATCACAGGAACAATAAGTTTTTTCATTATATAACCATTTATAGTTCAACATTTTGCGATAAAAATCGCTTTTTTTTTTATGGATTGCAAATATACAAAAAAAACAGAGCAAACACTTTTTTTTCAAGAAAGTGGATTTATATTGATTTTTTTTTTATAATTTTGCAGTTTGAAATAAAAATATATAAATGGGAAAAAAAGTTTTATACATCACGCCTGAAATTTTTCCATACCTGGAGGAGAATTACATTTCTCACATCTGTAGGTATTTGCCGCAGAGCATCCAGGAGAGGGAGAATGA
>JAKSMH010000267.1 GCA_024400715.1 Bacteroidales bacterium
CTTTTTGCTGTAGCTATCAGTCCATTGTTCGACTTGCTGCCAGCGCATTGGGGTCAGAATGTCTATGGCCGAGGCGTAGTCCGCGTTTTCGGGAACGTAAAAATGGACCATCGTACTTTCGATTTGTTTCGTGTCGGGATTCCATAAGTCGGCCTGCTCCCGATGAATGTAGATGTTGCGGTTGAGATAGGGAATGCGTTGGTTTTTGAGTCGTAAATGCAGGGTAAACATCCCGAAAGTGTTGGCTGTCTGTCGTATGCGATTGCGATAGATTTTTCGAACGGAAGTCTCTTCGCTTAGCCAACTTAAAGTGGTGGCGGGGTGCACATCTGAAATGTAGTAGTCGGCCGACAATCGTTCTCCATTGCTCAATCGAAGAGCGGTGATTTGTTTGTCTTTTTCTTCAATTTGGATGACTTTGGATGAAGTGCGAATCTCGCCGCCCATCCGTAGAATGTCTTCGGCCAAATGAAGAGGAATTTGCTCGCTTGGTCCTTTCAGTCGCCAAGCACTTTGGATATAGGAATTGTTGATTTGGGCAAAGCTGTACAATGGCAATGTGTCGGCTTGTAATTCCATTGTTAAAGATGTCCCGGAAAGTACGTTCTGAAGCAGGCGGTTGCCGGTGCAAGTCTGGAGGAATTGATACGCGGATTGTTCCAATAACTTTGCGGTGCTAAAATCGCTATTTTTTTCAAAATGAAGACTTTGAGGAAGATGTTCTCCCACTTTCCGTAGGAAATCGGTATAAGCGATAATCGATTTTCTTTCTGTTGGAAAGTAGGCACTTAATTGGGATGCAAAACGCTGATGTCCGGAAGCCATACGAAAACTTTGGGAACCGATGCAGACCTCGTCGTGGCCATTTTCGTCCAAGGGATGCCAGGGCAGCGACAAAAGATTGTAATAGCGGAAAAAGGGGTAAAGGGATTCACCCAGCCCCAGACCGCCGACATAGTGGAAACCCGTGTCAAAAAAGCAGCCGTCGCGTTGAAAGGATTGCAGGCAGCCGCCGATTTGGGAATGCTGTTCCAAAACCGTGACTTTGAATCCGTTTTTGGCCAAGGTGTAGGCGCATTGCAATCCGCCTAATCCGCTTCCGATGATGATGACGCTTTTGATGGCTTGAAAAATTTAGTCGTTTATCGCTGCAAAATTACGAAAAATATTGTTTTGCTCAAAATTGATTCGGATTTTCCGAAATCCAAGCTCATACAAGAACTCTGTTATATGAAAAATGTCCGTTGTATGAATAAAAATGTAAAATTTATTATCTTGATAATCAAAATGTTAAATGTGAATGTAAAAAAAATATTCAAACTTGATTTTGGTATAAAAAAAAGCTGTATCTTTGCAAAGCAATTTTGAAAGGGAGCTTAGCTCAGTTGGTTCAGAGCATCTGCCTTACAAGCAGAGGGTCACTAGTTCGAATCTAGTAGTTCCCACACCAAAAAGGACTTGCGATTTCAGCGAGTCCTTTTTGTTTTTTTAACTCATAGATTTTCTTTTCTGGTGGTAATTATATACGTGTTGCCAAGACAATAGGTTGATTTTTTGTCGATTTTATTATTTCTTTAGTCTGATAAGTGTGATTTCCGGATTTGCGCCGATACGGACGGGAAGCGTGCAGCCAAGGCCAATGTTAATATAGATGGTTTGTCCGTCTTGTTGGTGAAGTCCATCCACGTGTTTGAACATCCATTGGGCGGGCGACCAACCGAATAGACGAATTTGGGCGGCGTGAGTGTGCCCGCTGAGCGTAAGGGGAATGTCGGTCTGCGGAACAACTTCGGCGGACCAGTGCGAAGGGTCGTGTGACAATAATATCCTGAACCCATTGGTGCCTTCCATCGCTTTGGGAAGGTCGCCACTGTTAATTGTGCTGAAACCTTGTTTTGAGTTGTTGATATTGTCCACGCCTATGACGGTGATTTGGGCGTTCTCACGCGTGATAACCGTGCTTTCGTTGCGAAGCAAATGCCATCCTAATGTGTTTTGCTCAAAGTCGCAGAGAGCCCATACGGCATTTTCTCGTTCGGACTTGTTTTTGAATTGTCGGGCGTAAATCAGAAAGTCGTGGTTGCCAAGTACGGAAACCACACCATCGTTTGCTTTAATATTTTGCAGTGGAAGCGTATAGGGTTGCGCTTCACCAACGCCGGTAGTGACCAAATCGCCGGTGAAACAGACCAAGTCGGGCTTTAACTGGTTAATTTGATCGACAATTTGTGTGAGTTTTTGAGGATTGTCGTCAAATGTGCTTAAATGTAAATCAGAAATATGCACGATTTTGTAGCCGTCAAAGGCCGTGGGAATGGCTTCGTTTTGATAGTCAATGACATTTGTCGCCAGTTTCCAACGCCCGACAACGTATCCGTATGTAATGATTAGCCAGCAGAAAATCACGAGTCCTAAGGCGGTCCATCCGAAGGGCGCGTAGGGAAGATGAAAACTGAAGATTTTGCCAATCAAGAAAAGTATAAGCCATAAAATATGAGGAATGGCAGCAATGAAAATGGCTAATATCAGGCACGTAATGGCCATAAATCCGAACATCGTTCTAAATTTGGGTTAATTTTGCTGCAAAAGTAATGAAATTTGAATAAAAATGCTAACTTTGCAAAAATAATGTGTTGGATGTCCTTTGTCCTGTGAGAAGATGTAGTTACTGCCCAATCGGACGAGACCAGCGCTTTGTGAAATACTAATATAAATGATATGTCATCCTATACAGAAAGAGAAATTCAATCAATGGTAAGCGCACAACGTGTTTTTTTTAACACGGGTGCTACATTGGATGTTGACTGGCGAATCCGTCCATTGAAAAAGTTGAAAACGTCGCTGATGGCATACGACAG
>JAKSMH010000268.1 GCA_024400715.1 Bacteroidales bacterium
GGCTGGGCGTTGGTTGGAGGCCCTGGTGATGATTGCCTATCTGTTTTCGGTCATTTTGCTGCCGCTGTTTTCTAAAATGCTGAAAAACAGGGAAGATGTAAGTGCTATCGTCAAATCGTCGTTTTCCTTGTTGTTTATGTTTGCCGTAACGGCGGTCGTGATTTTGGAAGTTTTCAGGCTTCCTGTTCTTGACTTGCTTTACGAGGAACACGTGGATGAAAGTGCTGCTGTTTTCCGTTTCCTGATACCGTGTATCATTCCTATTTCAATGACCTATATTTTCGGCACGCTTTTAACGGCCAACGGCGATATGAAGATGTTGAACATCACTGCCGCAGTTGGAATTGTGGTTAATGTGGCGGTGAATTTGTTTTTGATTCCGCGGATGCACGCCGTGGGTGCTTCGATTGCCAGCTTGTCCACGCAGTCTGTCGTATGCGTGTCGCAATTAATTATTGCTATGAAGAATCTGCATTTGTCGTTCAAGGAGTTGCCCTTATGGTCGGCCTTGATTTATACTTTGCTGTTGATTCCGGCGGTTTGGGGACTGCATTGCTATTTTGACGGACACGTTTTGTGGGCGTTGCTGATAGCTGGCGTTGCTGCGTTGGTGCTTGGTTTTGTGACGCGTTTGTTGAACTTCGACTTCCTCAAACAGGTAAAAGTGACGGAACGACAAGATGTGGATTAGAATATTTTGGTTTTGTTTAATGTTTTGACAAAGATGGAAATAAAAATTACTGTTATTCGGAAAATCTGGCATCAGGATTTGTCGTTACAATATGAAAATCCAATAGAACACACTTGTGACTTGATTGAAGGACAGGTTTTTATATCGAAAAACGGAGAAAAACCCGAAGGTCTTTGCGACAGTGCTTGGGAAAGTATGCGGTATTTTGTTGAAGAGCTGTCACAGGGTCGGGGTAATTTTTATGATGGCTGGATGAAAAATCCCAACTCTGCTATGATTTCCTGCAACGATGGCTTCCGGCCGGTAAGTTTTCTAATTGAGGCAATCTAAAAGAATTTTCGCCTTGTGGTTTTGAAAAACTGACATTGAGCGGCGGAAATATTGTGTGCGTTTTTGTTATGGTTTCTTTTGTCGGATACTATAGATAGTGTCGTGTCGGCAGTAATCAAATTTTTCCAAAAGGTAATCATCGTTAGCTTTGTAATATGTGTTTTGGATGTTTTGGGGAACTAATTTCCCATTAACAATTTCGAATGTGTCGCATTCACAAACAAACTCTGTCCAGAGATGATTTTCGGAATCGGCCTTCAGGAATTGGGGAACATATTCGTCCGAACGATAGGGTTTGTCGGAAGAGAACATTCGTTGAATCATATCGTTTAACCCTGGTTTCATTTCCCAATTCGCATTATAAAGGAAATAAACATCAGACATATCGTAGCCTAACGCAGTGAGGCGATGTCTGTATTGTGCGGCAAAATGCCGAATGTTGTCAGCGACTGATAATTCGACCAACTCGCCCGTGGCTGTATCAGGTACGCTGCAACGCAAGTGGTTGAACGTGGCAACAAGATAAAATTTCCATTGTGAAGTGTCTCGATTTTTATAGAGTTGACACATTTCGTCTCGAAGATGTTCTATACAGGGCTTGCATACATCACTGAAAATATAGACCACCTTGTAATGCGTGGTGTCGGAACTTATGATGTTTATCAATTGGTCGTCATCAATGATGGAAGGTTCTGCTTTTACCGCTTCTTTTTGTCTATAATTGCACGAGCATAAAACAAAAATCAAACTAAAAATCAAGCAGGAGAGTTTTTTCATGATTTTATATTTTTCTGCAAAGATAGAAAAAATTTTAACACGAAGAGCAACAATATTGTAAATTCCCCATAATATAGATTCAACTAGCAAGTGCGACAGAAAGCGGTGGCGCGCCACCGCTTTCTGTCGCACTTCTATCTTGAACTTATCTAAGCCTATATGGCAAAGATGGTTTTGACATCATCACTATGATGAAGCGTTATAATAGAAGAATGATATGGTTGAAATTTATAGCATTCACGGGAATAAAGTAACGTATTCCACTCTAATTGTATGTTGCGCGGAAAACGCCCCCCTGTCATTATTGAGTATGGGGGAAATGCATAATACAAGGTAAAAGAACGTATGGGGCGCATTTATTCTTCGCAGTGGTACAACGCCATGCCAAATTCGGCAATGCCCTTGAGGTTTTCTTCCCTCATAGCTTGTTGTGCCGTAAACTTGTAAGTACCGCAGTGGGCAAAACGAATCTTAGGCCGGTATAAGAACTGGTTTTCTTTGAGATAACCGTGGCCTTTGCCTGTCCATTGACCGTATTTGTCGCACAGCACGAATCCTAAGGTGTCTTGGGCCGTATAGCCGTTGGGAAATTCCGTGGTGAAGAATACATAGAAATTCTGCATCGCATAATCCGCATTGTTTCTTACGAAAAAGTAGAAGTCGTAATATTGAGACGAGTCGGTGATGTCAATTTGGAACGTGAGCACCGAGTCCATATTCCAGCCGTTTGGATTCACGGACTGGATGTCCTCGTAAAAACGCTTCGGTCCACAGGAACTGAGCAACAAGACTACTACTGCGAAATAAAAAATCCTTTTCATTATTTGTCCTCAATGCGTTTTAATTCATCCATACTGTAACTTACGCCTTCTTCCACCTTGGCTTGGTTGACGACGGCGAATTCTTCCAGGGTGTCGGGGAACTTGCCTTCGTTGTTCATCTGAATGATTTCGTTGACCTTGTCCAACGGAATGGCGAATATCTTGGAGTTATCGTCGGCGTAAGAATACCACACGATTTTCTTGAAAATGTCAATCTTGTT
>JAKSMH010000269.1 GCA_024400715.1 Bacteroidales bacterium
CGTTTTTGCCTCTTTTCCACGATTTCTTTTCTAAAAAGTATGTCGTTTGTAAAATAGCCGCGAACGCCCACGCCCATGCCGACTTTCAGGTATTCCGAAAAGCGGTATCCGTTGATGAAGTTCAGTGATATTCCCCACAGGTTTTTTGAAGTGCGGTAAAATGACCCTGTAGCCCAGGACTCTGCGGCACACCACCATCCTTTGTCATTGTTGGAATAGTCAACGTATTTTGGTCTTTGGGGCGTTTCTGGCACGGTTACCTGGGTTTTGCCAATTTGAATGTCGCGAACTTCCGTTTTTTTATAGCTGAGCGTCTCCCCCGAGGGCATTTGGATGGTAATCCCATCCTTGTCGTTAATCACCTTTCCCTTGACAACATTGCCATTGTTGAGGTATATCACGTCTTGTGCGCAGACGAATCCCGCGCACAGAATGTTTACTAAGAATAACAAAACTATTTTTTTCATAATGGTTACGGTTTTACGATTTTATCCTCAATTAGTCTTTGCAATAATTCGGCACGTAGCACGCGTACCGTGATGCCGAAACGGACACCCGCGTCGTTTTTTTTCTTCTTGGCCGTGAGTGGGCGCGTATCCTCCATGGACACGTATTTCAAATATTCCCCGTCGTCCTTGAAGAATATGTTCCTGGGCGTTCACCTCATATATGAGCGGGCGGACGTTGCATTCTCCGTTCCCTTTCTGAATCCCCTTGAACAGCACGGCCTTAACGGCGTTTTTCTTGGCCTGCTCAATTGCGTCCTGCTTGTTGCGACCAACTCCCCAGGACCTCAAAGTTTGCGAACCATCTTCCTCGACGCCGAGACATTCAATTTCCGGAGTGTAGTAGTCCCCCTTTGTGTCTTGGGCGTTTGAATAGCTTATTGTCAAACTTATTAACAACAGTAAAAATAACCTTTTCATATCACTTTTATTAAATAAATCGTCATTAAAAACCCGAATCCAGCGACTTGATGATTCCCGCCGTTTCCATATCTTTGCGGAGCATGTCTTTTTTTACGGAAAACAGCATCGTCACTTTGTACCTTTTCCCCACCTTGCTTGGGGTATAGTGGGTGTTGTCAACCGCGGTCACATATTTCGCGTAGTCACCGTTGTCCGAAAAAAACTTGTTGAAGAAGTCGGCCTTTGAACTCTCCGCACCCGGGTCGTTGATGATGGGGTTTTGCTTGCATTCTCCCGAAATGCCCCTGAAAAGGACACCGTGTACGGCGGCCTTCTTAATTTCACTGATGGCCTTTTCAACGGTCTTCCCGTAGCCCGAAACTTCCACCAGGTATGTTCCTTGTACTCCTACCCCGGCACAACGGATGTCGTATTCCCAACTTTGAGCTGACAGCTGTAACAGAATAAAGGAAAAGAAAAATATAATTACATGTTTTTTCATATTGCACGTCCCCGTTTTCGCATTGGGCCACTCGGTTTTATATATATTTTTTTATTTTCAGTAAATTATTATTTTATTTGAAGTTTATTTTTCGTTTTTATTGTTAATCTCGATATTAAGATTGGCAGGTTTGGTTATGATGATTTTTTTATCCGTAAACTTGATGGTTAGTTGTATTTCATTCTGTGTCTGGGTTTCAGGCAGTGAATATTCTTTAAGGAAATCGTAATGAAGGGCTTTCGAAATATTATTCAGCAATTCGCAATCAATGCTTTGTCGGTTGAAAATGCGATAAATGTTTGTGCGGTCACAATGGAGCATGGCAGCTAATTCAGTAGTTGTATAGCCACTTTTTCTAAACTGTTCCTTAATCAGTTTGCCAATATGAATTTTTGTCATAGGTGTGCATCTATTTATTGGTTTTAGAGTACACTTATGAGCATTTTTAGTCATTCGCTCCATTTTTTATTTTTATCGGAGCAAAACTAGTGATAAAAAACACAAGTTTTCGTGAAATTGTGGCGACAAATGTGACATATTGTCACATTTTTATTGTTTTTCAAGCACGATACTCCACGGATTACAGCTTGACGGTTCGTAGGTTCCTGTCCATAGCGTATATCCGTCTTTGTAGGCATAGAGGGTTTGTACCTGTTTTTGTTGCGCAAATGGTATGTCTATGTTGAAACAGCCCCGTTCGTCGGTCTGAGCCGTAAGATTCTGCACTTTGATGGTAACTCCCGACAGACATTGTCCATTCTGACTATCGACGACGATTCCGAATATTTTGGCCAATTGGTTATTATGTCTGTAGGAAATGTTGACGGTTTTGTGCAGCAGAAGAATTGTGTCAACAGTTTCAAATCCGTCGGCTTCAAAAATCAGATGAGCTTCCGTATTTCTATATTTTTGAGGCAAGTCGGGTATAATGACTTCCTTTTGATTTTCGGTGATGGCAAATTGGAGAGATTTTTGACTTCCATAACTTAGGGTGATTTTCCCATTTTTCAAAGGCAGGTTGGGAATATGATAGGCGGGGTCTTCGTGCAGATTAACCTTCATATTAAAAGGAATGAAAAAATAGAAGATGAAAAAGCCGGCGATGACCAACAAACCCACCGTGCAGGAAAGCCACAAGATGAGTTTCATTGTTTTTTGTTTCGGATTGCGGAAAAATCCATCATCAGCCAGGCGTTTGATGATTGCATTGTAAGTCAGGTCTGCGAATTGCGTGATATGTCCCTGGTCATAGTCGAAAAATTGCATCCCGGGATTGTATTCCACCGGGGCGGGTTGCGTGGTAGCCACCATGAAATAGCCGGAATCTTCCCAGGCAGACATAAATTGTTCCATACTGATAGTCCTTGAATTATCGGTATGGGATGGATCTGAGAGCACAATTTGTGTTGGCATACTGGCATCT
>JAKSMH010000027.1 GCA_024400715.1 Bacteroidales bacterium
GTACGCCGACGTGCAGAGCGGCATGGAACTGGTTCGCGAGGAGGCCTTCCTTGACCGCATGGAGAAGGGTATGGAGAAGGGCATGGAAAAAGGCATGGAAAAGGGAAGAGAAGAAGGAAAAGCGGAAGGTGAAGCGATTGGCGAAGCCAAAAGGAATCTCGAAGTCGCCCGCAACATGCTGTCCGAAGGCGTTGACATCGCACTGATTTGCAAAGTCACTGGGTTGACAAAAGAGGAAATTAAGGCTATAGGGGTCAGAGATTAGGGTTGAGGGGTCAGGGGTCAGGCCGGGTTGGTTATGTCGGCTACCTCCTCAACCTTAAGCAGTAGAGATGCGGCGTGCCATATCACCACAAACCCCTCAACCCTCAACCCTTAACCCTTAACCCTCAACCCTAAGCAGTAGAGACGTGTCTTCACCATTGCCCGCCATTTATATCCTCCGCATTTCAAGCGAATTGCGTAACAAATCGAGGCGGGTGGAGACGTTAAGAACGCTGGCTGTTTGAGCGGGCAGAGCCTGCGAGACCCGCGAGTTTCAGCGTTTAGTCTCCAGCTGTCCGATTTGTAGCAAACGCTTGAGCAACGGAAAACCTTTCTTTGCGATACTTTCTTTGGGTTTCAAAGAAAGTATTAGGATTCGCAATGTAATGGAGGCGCGGCCCTTCTTCCCCGTATTCCCAATGATGCCACCATTCCGCAAGAGCGCAGCGAAAGCGGAATCTCCACCAATGCAACGGAGACGTGGCGCGCCGAGACCACTGAAAAACCTTGATTTTTATTTTTTGTCAAAAATACATATTGGTTATCAAATGGTTACAAATTGCATTTGAGAAAAAATGGACTTTTTCAGCAAGCTCGGTGCTCCACGTCTCTACAAGAAGGTGTCTATGACTTGCGGTAGCGATTGGAATGGCACCGTAGGTGGTGCGAGCGCAGCGAGCACGGAACCCATGGAAAGCGCGACGGCGAGCGCAGCGAGCCGGGCCGCCCTAAAAATCAAAAAAAACATCTGCAAATTTATTTTTTCACCTCAAAACAGCAGTCAATTAAAATTTTTAACGTAAATTTGCAAGCTATTTTTATATTACCAGTTCTATTCTTACAAACCCTAATTATGAAAAACAGTGAGCAGTGAGCAGTGAGCAGTGAACAGGGAGCAGTGGATAGTGGATAGTGTTGAAAAATGTAAAGTTTATAGAAAGTGAAATAACAAAATCAAAATACAAAAACAATGAAAAAAGTTCTTCTCAGCCTTTGTTTTATGCTGTTTGTATTAAGCGGCATTTTCGGTCAGGAAAATCCCGTAAGCTGGAATTTCAAAACTGTCAAAGTCAACGACTCCATTGCCGAATTACAATTTCAGGCCAGCATTAAAGAAAATTGGCATTTGTATGCGCAAAGTCACAACAACGGGATGGAAATGCCCTTGGAATTCACCTTTACCGACTCCAAAAGCTATAAGCGTATCGGGAAAGTCAACGAACCCAAGCCCATCGTGCATCACGACCCCGTTTTTGACGACACCTCCCGTTATTTTGTCAAGAGCGTCACTTTCAAGCAGAAAATCCAGGTTCGCCAAAACGAAGATTTTGTCATCAAAGGAAAATTGGCTGGACAATGCTGCATAGAAGGACGCTGCGTGGCCATTGACCAGAAATTCAATTTCGATGTCAAGGGTTTCAACCACGCCGTAAGTTCTGACGTGGTTGCAACAGAAGAAGAAACAGACGAATCGGAGTCGGAGTCGCAAACTGACAGCACCGGCATCCCAACTGAGACAATTGCCCCAATTGAAAATTCAGCCAATGGTGCCCCCGTTGAAGAGGAATCACTCTTGTCATTCTTTATCGTGGCATTTTTAGGAGGACTCGTAGGCTTGCTAATGCCCTGCGTCTTTCCTATGATTCCAATGACCGTTTCCTATTTTATGAAACAGGGAAGCAAAGCCAAGTTCTATGCTTTGATTTACGGACTTTCCATCGTCGTCATCTATGTGATTTTCGGCATTGTCCTATCCCTGATTTTCGGGCCCGACTTTGCCAATATTCTCAGCACGCATTGGATTCCCAACCTGTTGTTTGCCGTCATCTTCATCATCTTTGCCCTTTCATTCTTCGGCTACTTTGAAATTACGCTTCCCAGCAGTTGGGTCAACAAATCAGCCAAAATGGAAAACAGCGGTGGTATTATCGGCATCTTCTTTATGGCATTAACCCTCGTGTTGGTTTCCTTTTCCTGCACTTTGCCCATTGCGGGTGCCGTTGCTTTGAATTCCGTGGGAGGTTCCCTTCTCAAACCCATCATCGGAATGCTCGGTTTCTCGTTAGGTATTGCCATTCCGTTTACGCTGTTCGCCTTCTTCCCCGGCATGTTGAAAAAAATGCCCAAGTCCGGTGGCTGGATGAACACGATGAAAGTGGTCTTGGCTTTTGTCGAATTGGCTTTTGCCCTAAAATTCATCAATGTTCCCGACCAAACTTATCATTGGGGCATACTTGACCGTGAAGTGTATTTGGCTATTTGGATTGTATTGTTTTCCTTGTTGGGTCTTTACCTGCTTGGAAAAATCAAATTTCCCTACGATGACGATATGCCAGTTCAAAAAAGTCCGGTACGTTTTGCCATCGCCATTCTTGATTTGGCCTTCGTTGTTTATATGATTCCCGGCATGTTCGGTGCGCCTTTGAAAGCCATTTCCGGCTGGCTTCCTCCAATGACCACCCAAGATTTCGATATCAACCAGGTGGTGCGCCAAGAAGCAGGTACGGTCAGCGGCAATACCGTTAGTTTGAGCGAAGCCGCTATGTATGCCGACCAACTTGACCTTCCACACGGCATTAAAGGTTACTTTGACTACGACCAAGCTCTACGCGTTGCCAAAGAACAAAACAAGCCTGTATTCATTGACTTCACGGGACACGGATGCGTAAACTGCCGTAACGTGGAAAATGCGGTTTGGATCGACCCGCAGGTCCGCAAGCTTTTTGCCGACGAATTTGTTGTGGTTGCCTTATATGTGGACGACAAAAACATTAAACTGACCGAAGATCAGCAGATTTTGGATCAGGATGGTGATCCTATCACCACGCTGGGCGGCAAGAATATGTATATTCAAAATACCATTTACAAAGAAAACTCTCAACCCTGCTATTTCGTGGTCGATCACGACGGTTCGGTCTTGGCAGGTCCGACCTACTTCGAAAAAGACGTGGATAAATATATGGAATTTTTAAATTCAGGTATTCAAGCATTTAAAGAAAAACACAAATAATCGATGAAAGCTAAGAAACTCCTTTTGGCTATTGCCGCGGGCCTACTACTTTGGCTATCTTGGAATCCCAATGGACTCCCATTTCTCATGTTCTTTGCCTTCATACCGCTCTTCATTGTGAGCGATATGCTCCTCAGCGAAGGACACAAAAATCAGTTTGGCACAGCCTTCTGTTACGCCGTCATTGCTTTCATCATCTGGAACGTAGCCACCACCTGGTGGATTTTCAACAGTACGGGACCGGGAGCCATTGCCACCTTCATTCTCAACGGCAGCTTTATGGCATTGGTCTTTGCCTTCTGGCACTGCAGCCGTCGGCAAGGTCTTCCCGAATGGGTACATCCCATTACCTTCATCAGTTTTTGGATGGCCTTTGAATACCTGCACCTGCATTGGGATTTGACTTGGCCGTGGCTCAACATAGGAAACGTTTTTGACGTTTGTCCCCAATATGTTCAATGGTACGAATACACCGGTATATTTGGAGGCGCCATCTGGATACTGGTCTGCAATTTCCTGATTTATTACGTCATTCGCTTTTTCCGCAGCGAACGTAAGAAATCCATTGTCTTCGCTTCCATCTGTCTGGCTTGGCTGGTCATTCCCATTATCGGCTCTGTCGTTCTTTATCACCATTACAAAAACAATCTCAAGCACGAAAATCCCATTGAAGCTGTCATTATTCAGCATAACACCGAAGCATACGAAGAACAGTATATGATGTCGAATGCGGAGCACGCGCTTCGTTTGGCCCAGTTGGCCATGCCTATGATTAGCGACAGCACGCAATTGGTGGTTACGGCCGAGTCTTCCATCTCCCACACCATTTCCGCCAACGAATTATTAGATAAGACCTACCCTGCCGATTCTTATCTATACTTTGGATTTACAATTTTCGACACCGTTATTGCCCACTACCCCAAGCTTAATTTCATCTTGGGTTTATCCACTTTTGAAGTGTTTACGGAAGAACCTAACATTGTTTATTTGAAACGTGAAGACGGTCTGTACCAATCCGTACACAATTCGGCCACCTGCTACAATAAATTCGGTGCGACAGAATTATACCACAAAAGCCGCTTGGTTCCTGGCGTTGAAAAGATGCCTTTCCCACAGATTTTTGGTTTTTTGGAAGATCTGGTTATCAACTTAGGCGGTCCCCGCACCTCGCTGAGTCCCGACACGGCCCAGCACGCACTACATACCACCATCAACAACGGCAGCGTCAAAATCGGAACGGCCATCTGCTACGAATCGGCCTACGGTGAAATCTGCAGCGGCTTTGCCAAAGACGGTGCACAACTGTTGGCGGTCATCACCAACGATGCCTGGTGGGGCGACACTCCCGGCTATAAGCAACATTTCCAATTCTCAAGACTTCGTGCCATTGAAACACGTCGTACCGTTCTGCGCTCTTCCAATCCTGGCATCTGTGCCTTCATCGACGAAAGCGGCGATGTGCACCAGGCCACCCAATACAACCAACGCTTAGCCATCAAGCAAACGGTCTATCCCAACGACCAAGTCACCTTCTATACTCAACACGGCGACTACCTCGCCCGTATCGCCTTGGTCTTTGCCGCCATCTGTTTCTTATGGTCATTGGTACTGTGGACAATGCGTGTCTTTTTCAAAAAGTAAGCATTTGAGATTTTTTTGATTTTTGATTTTAAACCTTTGCATTAATTTTCAATCATTTATATAAAGTATGGAGAAACGATTTTCGTTGCTGCTGGTTTTATTTTGCCTAACGCTTGTCTGCCTGGGCCAAAGCCTCCGTATGGGGGCGGAACGAACCTTTTGGTAGTTTGACCACGTGGCGGGCAAGAAAGTTGCCGTTTGCGGCAACCAGTCCTCCACTATCGGAAACAAGCACTTGGTAGATACGCTGTTGGTGTCCGGTATTAATGTGGTTACCATTTTTTGTCCCGAGCACGGTTTTCGTGGCGATGCCGAGGCCGGTGCCCATATCAATTCTTCCATAGATGCACAGACTGGACTTCCCATTGTTTCGCTATACGGAAAGAACAAGAAGCCGAATCTTACGCCTCACAGCATCGACATTATTCTTTTTGACATTCAAGATGTGGGATGCAGATTTTACACCTACATTTCCACACTTCATTATGTGATGGAAGCCGCCGCCGAAAACGACATCGAAGTCATCATCCTCGATCGCCCCAATCCCAATGGGTACTTTGTTGACGGACCGGTATTAGACACCGCATTCCAGTCTTTCGTTGGGATGCACCCGATTCCCGTCGTCCACGGAATGACCATTGGAGAGTATGGACGAATGATCAACGGTGAAGGATGGTTGGCGCACGGCATCCATTGTAAACTGCAAGTTGTACCTATGGACAATTACACGCACAACACCCGTTACAAACTGCCGATTGCCCCGTCGCCCAATTTGCAAACTGCCGAGGCCATTTACCTCTACCCGTCACTCTGTCTTTTTGAAGGCACTCCCATTAGCATAGGCCGTGGAACAAACATTCCATTTCAAGTTTATGGGCATCCGCAACTGAGTGCCGGCGACTACCATTTCACTCCGGTGCCCATCCACGGGGTTTCCGAAAATCCTCCTCAAAAAGGACTTGACTGCAGAGGTTACGACCTTTCAGAATATGCCAGTGCCCATCTAAATCTCGGCAACCGTTTTGAAATAAGCTATATAATCAATGCTTACAAACACTTTCCAGACAAAGGAAAATTCTTTTTAGCCAATAACTTTTTTGATAAATTGGCTGGGTCAAGCCAACTGAGGAAAGACATTATTGCCGGAAAGACGGAAGAGGACATCAGAGCGTCTTGGCAAACTCGACTGGAACAATTCAAGCAAATAAGAAAACATTATTTATTATATCCTGATTTTGAATAATGATTAGTCAGCTTATTCATTTAGATCAATCCGTCTTTCTATTTTTCAATGGACTGCATTGTTCTTGTGCTGATTTTTTCTTTTATTGGGTTTCGAATCGCTTTATTTGGATTCCACTCTACGCCATTCTCGCATTTTTTATGATTAAAAAATGGAAGAAAAAAGCCATTTCAATCATTATCGCACTCATTGTCAGCATTTTCATTTCAGACCAAAGCTGCAACCTCATCAAGAAAAGCGTACAACGGCCGCGTCCCAGCCACGAAATCGCACTTGACGGACAAGTACATTTGGTAACTCAAACGGATGGGACACTTTACACGGGAGGACCTTACGGTTTCCCGTCCTCACATGCCGCCAACTCGATTACCCTTGCTTTATATATCATTTTCTATTTAGGGAAAAATAAGAAATGGATTGTCATCAGTATGATTGGCTGGGTTTTATTAATCAGTTACAGCCGTTTATACCTTGGCGTGCATTATGCGGGTGATTTGCTTGCGGGATGGATACTGGGAACCGCTTCCGCATTTTTAGGCAGATTCGCATTATCCAAACTGGGTGTGCAAGTCAAAGGAGCCGCGTAATCTCTTGGGAACACGATTACGGCGAAACGATTACACCAACAATAAAATAAGGCGAGTGACACGATGTGTCGCCCGCCTATTACATATTATTTATATTAACGAATAATCTACTCTGCCTGATTTTCGGTCTGTTCTTCAACCAACTGTTTATCAATAAAGATACGGCCGCAAGCTTCGCATACAATAATTTTCTTATGTAAACGAATATCCAACTGACGCTGAGGAGGGATAGTGCTGAAACAACCACCGCAGGCATCACGTTCGATTTGAACGATGGCCAAACCATTGCGGGCATTATGGCGAATACGTTCAAAAGCGGTCAATAAGCGTTCGTCAACCTTTACTTTCAAAACATCGGCCTTGGCCAACAATTCCTTTTCCTCTTTTTCCGTATCAGCGATAATATCGTCCAATTCGCTCTTCTTCTGTTCCAGGACCTCTTCATATTCTTTCAATTTTTCCTTGAAAGTTTCAATTTCCTCTGCCTTGGCTGCGATTTCCGCCTGATATTTCACTTTATGCTTCTCAGCAACTTGGATTTCCAATTTCTGGAATTCGATTTCCTTGGACAAGGATTCATACTCACGATTATTGCGGACATTGTCCTGTTGTTCTTCGTAACGCTTGATAGCGGCAATAGCTTCTTGCGTTTTCGTATTTTCGCCAGCAATCTTAGCATTTAAGTTGTCGGTATCCTCATTATATTTATTGATACGGGTTTGTAAACCTTCGTGGGCATCTTCCAAGTCCCTGATTTCGTCTGGAAGTTCACCTCTAATCACGCGAATACGGTCAATCTGAGACATAATTTGCTGCAGATTGTAGAGTGACAACAACTTTTGAGCAATAGTGAAATCTTCAGTGGTTTCGCCAGTCTTTTCTTCGAGGTGCGTTTCAATAACTTCCGGCTGATTTTTCTTAGAAGCTGATTTTTTCACCACTTCTTCATCAGCGGACTTTTTAGCTGCGGACTTTTTGGATTCTGATTTCTTTGCGGTCGATTTTTTTGCAGTTTTAGAAGTTGTTTTTACAGCTTCCTCATCTTTTGCTACTTTCTTTGTTGCCATAATATGCGTGTTATTATATTGATTATCAAGATTATATATATGAAATATCTAATTTATCCAATTTAGAAAAATGGATTGCAAAATTACTAAAATTTTCCATTAATTCATCATATAATAATTCTTTAATAAAATGTTCTCCTTCATAATGTCCCACATCAACAATAACCATCTGATTATCAGGAGTAAAGAAATCGTGATAACGGATATCACCCGTAACAAAGACATCGGCTCCGGCGCGAAGGGCGGAAGAAATCAGGGAGCCGCCGGCACCGCCACAAACCGCCACCTTGCGGATGGTTCGTTTCAGGTCACCGGAATACTTCACCACGGAAATATCCAGACATTTTTTCAGATATGGGAGAAAATCTTCCAAAGTCATAGCTTGGGGAAGGGTTCCGATTTTTCCCAGACCGACTTGTGCCTCGGCATCGACTTCAGGGTTTTTAGGAGCCAGCACCACAGCGTTTTGCAAATGCAGTTTTTGGGCAAACGCCTCGTTGCCGCCATCAATTCCGCTATCGACATTGGTATGCATTGAATACAGGACCAGCTTATTTTCGATGGCCTTGCAAAGCATACGTCCCACCCTATTGTTGGGTTCGATTTTCTTGAGACCGCCACCAAAAATCAATGGATGATGGGCCACGACAAAATTAGCTTTCAAATCTATCGCTTCCTGAATGACCTGATCTGAAAATTCGAAGCAGACTAAAACCCCTGTGATTTCCCGTTCCTTGTCGCCACACTGCATTCCGCTA
>JAKSMH010000270.1 GCA_024400715.1 Bacteroidales bacterium
GTCCGAGCCATTTGCGTATGCGTGGCGAGTTCACATTGTCGTTATACACCCAGTTTTCGTTGCCCGTGTTGTACGGCGGATCGATGTAGATGCATTTGATGCGGCCTTCGTATTCGGGCAGAAGCGCCTTCAACGCCTCGAGATTATCGCCGTGAATGATTTTGTTTTCCGATTTTTCGGCGCCAAACGTATATTTTTTGTCCAATGTCTTGAACGGCACATCGTGGTGATGATTGATTACCGCCTCTTTTCCTATCCAGTTGAGTGTGGGCATATTTTTCAGCTATTGTGAACTTCTGCCCAAATTCCGATAAGCAATAAAAAAGGCGTTCACCGTTCGTTTGATTGCTTATTTCACTCCGTCGGCCGACCAAAGCCTAGTATGTAAATAAGCACGAAACAGTTCACGCCTGTGACGTGAACCTTCCGCCATCTTATTCTCACATACTTGATAAATTGGTCGTTTACGGAGTGGAGAATAAGAGCTTCAAGCTCTATATGTTAATATGTTAGATTATTCTTTTATATTGATGTTTTTTTGTTAATTATTGACAAACTTCAGTTTCTTTTTTGCACCTTTTCCGCGCAAAAAAGGTGCTGCAAAAATAGTCAAAAATCCTTTGTTTTTGACAAAGAACTCGGGAAAAATGGCATATATATAAACAAAAGTGGAAAAGCATAAAAGCGGCTGTTTCTTGACACTTTTGTTCCTCCACCTTTCAATTCACTACAGTTCACCAATATTCTCCCTATACCTCCTCTGAAATGTCAAGCCACCAGCAGCGGTCACGAAGCGAGCTGCGGTAGTTCTCGTCCACGTCTTTCAGGATGCTTCCGCTGCTTCCCTTGTCTGATAAAAGTATCACCAGTCCGGTAAACTGAAATTTGTTGGGCAACTTGTTTTGCTCAACTTCAAGGTAATATCTGTCTCTGTGGCTGACTGCGTCAACATTGTAAATGCCAATGTCAAAGTTCAAAGTAGAGAAGTAGAAAGGTAGAAACGTAGAGCGGAAACTCCCAAAATGCCAATATCAAGGTCAATGTTCAAAGTGAGCAAAACATCATTTATTCTCACGTTTTCCACCTTTATCAACAAATTTTGTTAATAAAATTTCTGGAATCCTCTTAGACAAAACATTGCTTCTATTGTAATTTTGCCGCCGAAAATTTTATTACATATTGTAAAGGAAACAAAAGAAATTTACCGATGAAAACAAATCTCACATTCGCAATGCTGCTGGCAGCAGCACTCGTCACCTCCTGCCATTCCAAACAGACGCAAGAAACCGAATCCAACGTGCCGGCGGCTCCCATAGTAGAAGCCCAAATTCCCATCGTCAATTGGGAGAAGTTGGATGGATTGGAATACCTCCAATATCACAACAGACGCTTCGGCTTCTACGTGGATTTTCCATTCTTTATGCAGATGGAATATCCACCCCAAAACGGGGATGGATTTTCTTGCCAATGCCAGGGATTGAGCATTACCGGCTGGGGCACACTTAATTCCGATATAGAGACTATGCAAAGGATGACCATTCAGGAAGTGGCCGACAAATACGAGTCGAACCCCGATTCCGTCCTGCTCAAAAAAGAGAACATGATGGTGGTGAAGGGCAAGAAGAAAGGCAAAGTCTATTACTGGAAGTTCGTCAATCGGGAACATATATCGTATTGCCTGCATATCGAATACGATGCAAAATATGCCAATGAGATTGATGCAATAGCCCGCCATTCGATTGAGAGTTTCGATTGCTCACACCCCGGCGAAGAAGGCTGAAACCAACTTTGAACATTAAACCTTAAATCAAAAATACCACGACTCTATGGACGGAAATTTGAAGTAACTTCTTATTTTCATCTTGCTTGAGATTCGCTGCCAATCTCAATAAAGAATTCGTAATTTAAAATAAAAGATATGGATCAAGAACATTCAGTATTCGATATATTTTTAAATGTCCCTACCCTTAAAGATTTCTTCCAAAGTACGAGGGAAGAGTTTTATCTTGAAATGGAATATAATCTTGTCCCGCTGAAAGAGATAAACTTCTGCCCGCTCCATTCAGTTTTGTTCTCTTTAGTGGATGAACTATCCGGCGGGCACCTTCCCAAGTATGTGGAGTTTGATGAAGAGGGTCGTCTGGGAGTCAGCTCTTTTGGAACGACCACATACAGATTTGCCTCGCTTATAAATTATTACCAATGTATTGCACTCAAATCCGCTATAAAGGAGGATACAAAATGGCGGAATTTGTCAGACAATTCTATTCACGAAATAGTGATACTGTCGGAGCAATTCAAGACATTAGATGATTACAGAAAAATGTTTTTTCAATACGATATACAGACTTTCGAAGACGCTTTGTGGAAATACTTGAACAAGCACTACGCCTTTGAGAATGGGAATTTCAAGCAGTATAGAAAAATTAACTAAAACGAATAAACTATGGAAGGCTGTTTCAAATGGTTAATCATCCTTATCATCATCCTTATTATACTCTCTATCGTCTTACCCTTGCTCATTGGCGGCGGCCTGCTTGTCCTGCTGACAAGTCTCCTTTCTGCAATTTCTACGGATTGGGAGGCGGTGTTGGGATTTGTCTTTTTTGTATTAATGATTGTGATTATTATTGCACTAGCAAACTGAGGCGGTTCCAGGATTCAAGAACTAAGAGCTAAGAACTAAGACATGGGGAACTCTAAAATGCTAACGGCTAATTTTATCAACTTTTCTTTGCCTTGCCAAAGAAAAGTAGCAAAAGATCGGCGCGTTACGCAAAGGCGCGCGCTTCGACGCAACCACTTTTATATCAAATATTACGGCT
>JAKSMH010000271.1 GCA_024400715.1 Bacteroidales bacterium
GAATAACAACACTATGTCATAAAAAAAAAAAAGACAATTCCCAAAGTGACGGCGGCCACAAGAACACACATAAGCAACAAGAACACCCAAGGCTGCACCAGGTGCTTGATAACCGGATTTACGTAGTCAAAACTGACATCATACCAGCTTTTGGCAAACCAATTTTTTAATTTCACCCACATAGTTTAGGAAATTAGATTAGCAACGATAACAATTCTCACATAGCCGTTAACACGAGCGGCTACTTCTACAGCATTCTCTTTTGAAGAAAAAGTATTGTGATATCTTCCATCGCTGTAGTGAACGTTATATTCCACCTCAGCATCCTCTATTCTGTCACCATTCCAAATAGTAATAGGATTGGATTCAGATTTTTTTATTCCGATTTTATTTTTGTTTTCTGTTTTCATTTTGTGTCACTTTTCTTGATTTTAACCACCAGTTTTTCAAGAGTTTCGAGAATTTTACCAGCACATTCTACAAAATCTTCTTCCCAACACCCTTCTATTTCATTGCGTATTTGTTCGCAGGCAAAACTGATGGCTTCGACTTCTTTGTTTGTTACATTTACTTTGCTCATTTTGCGCCTCATTTCAAAACTTGATTTTCCAGATTCTCTGTTTGCCAGGCACAACGATTGGTGAGGATAAACGTATTGGTTTTTCCACTGGCCATTTATAAATCGGCTTCGGACTACCGTACAGCATTCCCGGGAATGGTCCTTGGCTTTCGCCGAACACAACGGAACCGATTATCATTCCTGCCAACTCGTCGTCATACGCATCTGCCATGTACTTGTAAAACGTTTCTTTATCTGAATAATGAGGGTCAAAATCGTCCATTGTCTTTGAAGCGTGAATGAATATTCTTTGCCCGACATACTTTTCCGGTAGTTTCCAATTCCGATATTCGGTTTCTTTCACCCCTTCAACAAGCATAAGTGCATAAGGCTGATGAACGGTCAAAACTGGAAATTCCATACCATGAACACAATGTATTGTGTATGGATCATCCTTTAGTATGACTCCATCATTGCAATGTGAGCAAACGTCATGTTCTAGTGTTGACCACCAACAGAATCCATGCTTATAATTAAAGCATGGGTTGTGGTCAGTGCAACCACATATTTTGCATATTCCGTAACTCATTTCAATGCCCCCTTCATGTCAACGATTTCATGTATTGTTCCATCTGGATTTCTGTTAATACAGTAAGATCTGTTTTTCTCCATCAGCCTAGCAATATCATCATTAGACATTGCTTTTACCTGTTCTTCAGTTCTTACGACTGCGGTTTCTGTTTTATTCATAGCGATATATTATTAGCAGACATAATCACCATCGAAACACACCAAGCCATTGAAGCCATTGAAAACAAAGCCAAAGATACGTTTCACTTTGTTATCCGAAGATAAACAAAGTTTTTTCATCGCATCTGGAATATCCTCAGTGGAAATTTCGTTGTAAGGGGTAACTTTTAAGACATCGAAAAGTTCTTGCATTTGTTTTCTGTCCTCAACCATCATTGGCATACTACCGTAATTCACCAACGAACCCCCTAATTTTTTCCAAAGGTATTCACCCCAAACTGCATTTCTAGCCTCGTCAAAAGCGTGGACGAAATCATTTTGGGTATCAGCGTTAAAGATGAAATTAGTCTGAAGTGTGTTAACACCTTCGCCGATACACTGGTTAGTCTCGTCATAGAGATTACCAATCATCAAAGATTTCATTTCATCGAAAGTACAATCTTTGTATTTTTCGACATGAAGAACATCGACACCGGCTATCATTTGAGCCAGCCGATTTTCAAAGAAAGTTTGCAGCTCTTTAAACTGCAAAACATTGAAATTTTGAGATAATGTTTTCATAATATGGGATTTTTGAGATTAAATTTAATAGCCTTTGTTTTTTTGATTTCGTGGAGAATTGGCTACAATAGTAGCATTATTGCCGCCAAGTTCAATTGGTCCCATTGGAACCCAATCGCCATTGGAATAAATCTTAGTGATAGAACCTGCCACATCTGTATGGCCGGCTTTGATGAGTTCTTTCATTTTCTTCTTAGCAACGCTGAGACTGTAATAAATCTCACTGAAATTTGCAGATTTTGAATATACGCTGTATTGTGTCATAATTAATAAAATTAGTGTTCGTATCTCTGTTTGTTTGTGCTACAAAGATAGCAAAAATATTTGAATTGACAATAAAAAAAAGTAAATTTTTTGAAAAAATTGTGTTCAAAAATATTGGGCGATAGCTGGAACGCCACCGCCCATCACAAACACATTAAAACACTAACTTACTAAATCAAGTGCTGCCTGACAGGTAGCTTGATTATGTTTATTTTTTTCGGCTTTCTTAGAAGCATTACTTTTCTGAGGCAGATTCCATCCACGGGACTTTGCGACTTCCTGATTGAATTTGTACCAAACATCTTCGTCAACAAATTCAACGTGCATAGTTCCCTTTTTGTAGCAACGGATCCTGAATATACCAGGATGCCAATCTCCCAACAACTCAACAGGCTTTCCATTGTTATCATAAGACTGTATCTTATCGAAATAGCCCCATTCATGCCATTCACCCCAACACATACTATCACTAATAGAATATAACTTAGGAAAATCATCATAGTTAAGGCCTGTAAGATTGCACAATGCTTTCAAAACATCGTCTATCATGCCGCCAAATGAAATATTAACTTTACCAGGCCTCCAGCTATTATATTCGCATATATTAGGAATGATGAATCTACGATTCACCATGTAATTACTATTGGTTTTCCATTTTTCGCCGGCGGT
>JAKSMH010000272.1 GCA_024400715.1 Bacteroidales bacterium
GCCGAAAACAAACTCTTCGCCACGCTGGACACCACTGTTCGCAAAGTGGTCATCAACAACCTGCCGTTCCTGCTTTCCGACACGGTTGGTTTTATCCGCAAACTGCCCCATACCTTGGTTGAATCCTTCAAATCCACCCTGGATGAAATCCGCGAAACCGACTTGCTGCTGCACGTCGTTGACATCAGCCATCCCGAATTTGAAGAGCAAATTGCCGTTGTCAATCAAACCTTGGAAGAACTCAACGCTGGCGGAAAACCAATGATACTGATTTTCAACAAGATAGACAATTATCATTGGGTTGAAAAAGAACCCGACGACCTGACGCCCAAGGATAAGAGTAACATCACGTTAGAAGAACTGAAAGCCACCTGGATGGCCAAGAGCAAAAACAAGACCATTTTTATTTCGGCTACTGAAAAAGACAATCTTGAAGAATTTAGAAATTTGCTTTACGAAGAAGTGAAAAAGCTACATATTCAGATTTATCCGTACAACAACTTCTTGTATTAATTACCGGTCGCCTTTGGAGCAAGCGCAGTAGGAAGTGGTAAGAATATTGGTTTGGGGCAGCAGTTTTTCCATTTTTTCCAGTTCTTCTTCACGCACCGCCACCTGACGAAGGTCAAAAATCTTCAGACTTTCAGCCAATTGGGATATTGACTCCGGCAAGACATACAAGGGATTGTCCCACGCATCAATGATTTCGAGACTTTTCATCGTTCCCATCGTTTCCGGCAACTCATAAATCTTATTTCTACTGATAACCAAGCCTTTGAGCTGCGTCATATCGCCAATAGTTTGCGGCAGTCGCACCAAATGATTGCAGCTCACATTCAGGTAAATCAACTTATCCAGCTGACTAATATGTTGATTGAGCACATTCAATTTACAACCCTTGACTGTCAGTTCGCGTAAATTTTTCAGCATAAAGATTTTTTCAGGCAAAGAATCCATTCGATGCTTGTTTACCAGTTTCAGGCGATAGACCTTTTCGGGATGGGCCAAGGCCTCGTCCAAGGACTTATAAACCGTGCCATCGTCGTTTTGGTCGTAAACATAACGGACCTTTTGTGCCGACGCATTGCCACCACATAGCAACACCAACGTCCAAAGACTAATTAGCAAATAATTGAAGAATTTCATTTTTATCTTTTTTCAACTGAAGAATCAAGTCGTCTAATGATGCGAATTTTTGCTCGCCCCTGATTTTTTCCCCGACAGACACAGACACTCGTTCGTCATAACAATCATCATTAAAATCGAAGAGATTGACCTCTATCGTTTTCTCTTTCAGATGAAGGGTTGGGCGAGTTCCCACGTACATCATACCGTTATAGCTTTGGTTACGCAATGTAACTCGGGCTGCGAACACTCCTGTTTCGTTCCAGTGGCAATCGGCATCCAGGCGCACATTGATGGTAGGGAAGCCGAAACGCCGACCATTTTGGAGTCCGCGCACCACAATTCCCGACAGGTTTCTCCCCTCTTCCATTCTATTCCTTATCTAATCCCAAGCGTGTTGAAATCTGGTATTTGTTTCTGTCTGAAGACGAACGGGCAATCATTTCACCGAGGAAGCCGGCCAGGAAGAGCATCATACCCAACACCATTGCCAATAAAGCAATGTAGAACAGGGGTTGGTCGGTCACTTGACGGAAATTGGCCACGTGATTGTGCAAATTGACCAACTTTTGAACAATCAGCCAAACGACAATCACGCCGCCCACCAAAAATGCCAATGTTCCGCGGAGACCGAAGAAGTGCATTGGTTTTTTGCCATATTTGGAAACGAAAGAAATCGTGAGCAAATCCAAGAATCCGTTAATAAAACGGTCCCAGCCGAATTTGGTCACGCCGTATTTTCTTTTCTGATGGTGAACGACCTTTTCACAGATATGGGAGAAGCCGGCCCACTTGGCGATGACCGGGATATAGCGGTGCATTTCGCCATAGACCTCGATGGATTTCACCACTTCCTTGCGGTAGGCCTTCAAACCGCAATTAAAGTCGTGGAGTTTAATTCCAGACATTTTACGTGTTGTCCAATTAAAGAACTTGGACGGAATATTCTTGGCCAGTTTTGAGTCGTATCTAACTTTCTTCCAACCCGACACCAAATCATAGCCTTCTTTGGTAATCATCTGGTACAATTCGGGAATTTCATCGGGACTGTCCTGCAAGTCGGCATCCATTGTAATCACCACATCGCCGCTGCAAGCCTCGAAACCCACGTTTAACGCTGCAGACTTGCCATAATTTCTTCTGAACTTGATACCACGAAGGGCGGGATTTTTGGCATTTAATTCTTCGATAACTTTCCAAGAATCATCGGTAGAACCGTCATCAATCATCAGCACTTCGTATGAAAAACCATTCTCATTCATCACGCGTTCGATCCAGGAGGTCAACTCTGGCAGCGACTCTGCTTCGTTTAACAAGGGAACAATTACGGAAATATTCATTTTATGTTTAATTTTAATTTATCGAAATTAATTATTCTTTCGGCAAGGTATCGTTATCAATCTCGCGTCGTTTGGCCACGTATAACGCCACGAATATATTAACAAACAAGCCATAAAGCAAGACCGAAAAAGCGTAAGACAGCGACACGGGCAAAATCGAAGTATAGTGCGGCACCTTGGATTTGTTGAGTTGGTACGCTTGGTCTAAGATATTGACTTTTGCCATATTGGTATGGGCATTATTGACCAACACCGACAGTGCCTTGTAGCACGAATCATTGGCATTGGTATTAGACAGCAAATTTTGATAGACATCGAGGAATGTCAGTT